>DATCXH010000313.1:0-2977 GCA_036565925.1 Vicinamibacterales bacterium | reverse complement strand
GTGCCGTTTGACGACGAAGGTGTTGTCGGCGGAGTCGAAGGAGGTGTGCCCGGCGGGGTGATTGGCGGCATTGTCGGCGGACTCCCGGATGTGCCACGCCCGCCTGCGCCACCCCCACCGGCACAGCCGCGTGCGCCGATTCGCACGGGTGGAGAACTGAAGCCGCCGGCACTGATCACGCGAGTGCCGCCTGTCTATCCTCCGATTGCGGTTAGCGCCAAGATCGAAGGTGTGGTGATCCTCGAAGCGACGGTCGGCCGCGATGGGCGCGTCGAAGCGGTGCGCGTACTACGCTCGGTTGGGCTCCTTGACCAGGCCGCGAAGGACGCGGTCATGCAGTGGAGATATGCCCCGCTGCTCCTGAATGGCAAGCCCGAGCGCTTCATTCTGACCGTTACGCTCACGTTCAGCCTCACCTGATCTGCTCAGGCGCTGCCATCAGTTCTACGGCTTCTTGTGCTCGATGAGCTCGATCGCGTTGCCAGCGTTGTCGCTGATGAATGCGAAATCCTCGGTCGGCGTGACGCGCATGTCAAAGGCCATCTTCACGCCCTTGGCCTTCAATTCCGCGAGTACGGCCGGCAGGTTCTTGACCTCGAACCCGAAGTGCTTCACTCCGTGAGTGCGGAAGTCTTCTGACGGATTCTTTCTCGACTCCGGCAGCGGGGCTGCGTCAGCCACCTGGAATAGTTCGATGGTGATGTTACCGCGGCGAAGATCGGCGACCTGCTGCCGGGCGCCCGGCTGGCTCGGACGCAAGGTGCCCTTGAAGCCGAGCATCTTCTCGTACCAGGCGATCGATTCGGCAATGTTCGGCACGCTCAGCGCGACGTGGTTCCACTCGATGTTGAAGCCGACGGCATCACCAGCGCGTGCCTCCGCCGTCTGTTTCATCAACTCCTTCTCGAATGCCTGCTCCCGCTCCGCCACGTAGGCGCGATAGCCTGCGGGATCGATGAAGGGATTGGCTGCACCACCCATCTTCGGCAGCTTGTCTTTCAGGTTGAAGTACGCGCCATGGGCGCCCAGGAAGAGATCGACCGGCATGGTCTTCAGCAGGGCGAATGTCTTCACATAGTCGGCGGCGATCGCTGGATAGTTCTTGTTGTTCACGAGCACGTAACCGGCGTTCACGTTCGGGCTGCCGATGATGACGGCGTTCAGCGTGCGGCCACTGTCGGCCACCTGCATCGTCCAGGTCGTGCAGCCGGGGGTGTGGCCCGGCGTGAGCCGCGCGGTGAGTGTCGAGCCGCCGAGTTCGACGGTGTCCCGGTCGTGCAGGATACGATCGACTTTCGCACCTGGCCGTCCAGGCGCTGTGCTCTCCACTGCGGCCACGTCGGCATCCATCACCATCAGACGAGCGCCCGTCTCCGACTTGATGACACCGATACCCTCGTCGTGATCGCCATGCGCATGGCTGATCAGGAGGATCTTCGTGTCCGCGTATTTGAAGCCGAGCCCCTCGATGCTCTTGCGAATGGCTGGCACATCCTCCTTGAAGTTGCCGTTGATCAGGATGTTGCCCTGCGGGGTCGCGATGAGATACGCGGCGAGGTCGGCCGTCCCCACGTAGTAAAGGTTGCCGGCGATCTTGAAGCCCGGAATAGCGCGATGCCAATCGGGATTCGCCTGTGCACGAGCACCGACAGGAAACAGCATGAGTGACGACACGAGGACAACGACCGAACGAAGCGCAGCGCGCATGCGAACCCCCCTGATTCGTGGACACAGCGGGCTCATCATAGTCGAAGCCTCACCGGTCCGAGCCGCTGCGGATTGTCCGCCCCTGACAGCGATTACTTCAGCGCCGCGAGTGCCGCCATCGGCACCTGCTGCGCCGCGTTCTGCAGCGTTGGCAGGTCCATCGCCGGCCCGTCGGCGGTGACCTTGACCATGAAGCGGTCGTTGACCAGCACGTGAATCTCGCCGTGCCCGGACTCGGCCGTGAACTCTTCGTACGCCCGGATTCCGTTCACAGTGGTGTGACGCTGCACCGTGCCTTGCGTCGCTGGCGGCAGCGTCTTGAGGATTTCCCGTGCGAGCTGGAGCACTTCCGCCCTTCGGCACGAGTCCATCAGCTCGACGCCGATCGTCTCGGTCTTGCGGTCGAAGTCCACTGTCGTTCTCGAGACCGACTCGGACGGGTCCGTCTCGGATGTGGGTTTGCCGCGGACCCAACCGGGCATCGGGGGGTAGTACTTCTCGAGGTCGTTGCCGGACACGAGCCGGCACGCCTGCGCGCCGGCAGGGTGCGTTGCGGCGAGCAGCGCCGCGACGGTGAGCAGCGTGGCGAGAAATGTCATCGTTCGTGGCATCGCGTGTCTCCGGTCTACTGGCGGAAAGATCGTCGTGCGGGTCGCACGCGGAAGACGGCATTACAGCGGGTTGTTCAGGTTCTTGATCACCAACGGTATCGGCCACCCCGCGGTCGTCGGGTCGCTGCCATCGACGCGCGCCCAATACGGAACGTGGCCGAGCGCCATGATCGTGCCGTTAGCGAGCACCGCAAACGTGCGTCCGGTATAGGCCTCGACCGATGTCACGCTCGTCAGGCCGGCAATCGGGCGCGGGTTCGCGCCGGGATGCCCGATCTCTCCAATCATGTTGTCGCCCCACGACATCACCGTGCCCGCATTGGTGAGCGCCACCATGTGAATCGATCCGAGTGCCAGTGCCCGTATGCCTGTGACGCCGTCGACAAGTGCCGGCGCGGGATGGGGCGCGTCGCGCGTGAACGTCTTCCGTCCCAGCGCGCTGTTGCCGTCCCCCCACGTCATGACCGTGCCGTCGGCCAGTATCGCCGCCGAAATCCCGGAGTCGGCGGCAATCGCAACCGCGTTGCGAACACCCACGACGGGAACGGGCGTCTTGCGAGTGATGGTCGTCCCGTCGCCAACCTGACCGCCCTTGTTGTTTCCCCACGCGCGAATGGTTCCGTCTTTCAGGAGCGCGAGTGAGTGCTGGCTGCCGGCGG
>DATCXH010000588.1:0-6242 GCA_036565925.1 Vicinamibacterales bacterium | reverse complement strand
GATCGCGACGAGGACCTCGATCCGCACGAGATCGGTATTCGCAAATCCCCAGTCGCGGGTGAGCTTGGCGGCCGACGTTGCGACGCCTTTACCTGCCGCAGACGAGCGTACCCAGTATCCGAGGTTCGCGCGCTGATTGAGCGCATCGATCTGATTCAGACCGCAGCCGCCGAGATATCGGCCATCGTCTGAGGTGATCGCGAACTCGAATATCGTTCGCTGTTGAAAGGCTGGGACCTGCACTGCCAGCCACGATCGTGTTTCGTCGATCGAGTAGCCCTTGTGACACCACGGCATCCACGGCGTGAGCTCACGCATCGATTCCCGCACGGCTTCCCAGATCGCCTGGGCGTCGTCCAGCCGGTAAGGTCGAATGCGAATTCCGCCCACGGTGTCTTGCGACCAGGAGCCTAGTGTTCGTCGGGCAGCCGCGACAGGTGATGCAGCATCGGTGAGACCTGCACGAATGCCTCGACAACGGCCGGATCGAAGTGTTTACCCTTGCCGTCGAGAATGTGCTTGACCGCATCATCCTGCGACATGGGCGGCTTATACAGATTGCGTGTGCGGATAGCGTCGTACACGTCCACTACCGCCATGATACGTCCTGGGATCGGGATCTGCGCACCCCTCAGGCCCTGCGGATAGCCGGTGCCGTCCCACCACTCGTGATGTGTGTAGACGATGTCCTTCGCGATGGCCAGCGTGAGGTCGTCGCGCACGCCGGCGGCGCGTTCGGCGTTCTCGATAACCGCACGGCCATGGGACGGATGTTTGCGCATCTCCTCGAGCTCTTGCGGCGTCAGCGCGCCAGGCTTGTTGAGAACCGCGTCGGGTACGCCGACTTTGCCGATGTCGTGAAGCGGTGCGAGGCTGGCCAGCAACTCGATACGTTCTGGCGTCAGGTAGTCCTGAAACCCGGGATGCCTCGAGAGCTGCTGCGCGAGCACGCGGGTGTATTTCTGGGTGCGTTCTGAGTGCTTGCCCGTCTCGAGGTCGCGGATGCCGGTCAACGACAGCAGCGTTTGCACCATGAGCCGTCGAGACGCGGCGTTCTCCTGTACGGATTTGTCCGCACGGCGACGTTCGACCAGCAGGCCGACCGCAGTCATTGCCCCAAGTGAAGAGATGAGACCCATCGTGGGATAAAGCGGTGAGAAGAACGTTCCGTTGCTTGACAGCATCGCGTACGACGTGCCCCAGAGTCCCGCACCGCTGGCTACTGTCCAGAGCAGTCCCCACAGCAGGCCGAAGCGAAGAAAGAACAGGGACGCGAGGAGACCGAGGCCGATCACGAGCTGGGTCTCGAGCGCAATGCGATGCTCAGGTCGTGACAGGGAATCACCCTGGAGCAGGTTGTCGGCGGCGGTTGCGTGAATCTCGACACCGGCAAACAGCGTATCCAGCGGCGTCGCGACCACTTCGCGCGTGCCGAGCGCGGTGGTACCAACGAAGACGATCTTGTTCGCGAAGGTCTTCGGTGTGGCGTTGCCATCGAGCACGTCGCCCGCGGAGTAGTACTGAAACGTACGCTTCGGGCCGCGATAGCGGAGCAGCAGGTTGCCTTTGCCATCGAGGGCAATCGTCCGGTCGCGACCGCCGGGCGGAGCATTGACGATCAATTCCGCGCTGTTGACGTTGGCAACGCGGATGGCCGAGGCCCGTCCACTCGTGGCCATCGTCACCGCGGCGAGCGACAGCGAGGGATAGACGTTGCCGTCGTATTCCACGATCATCGGCACGCGGCGGAGAATGCCATCGGTATCCGGCGCGGCGTTGAGGAATCCGGACGCCCCTGCTGCATCAGAGAGGCTCTCGAGGTTGCAGACCGCGCCGGTCGCGTGGAAGAACGGTTCACTGTTCTGGACCTCTGCCGGCTGCACGATCGCCAGACCGATGGGATGCCGCACGCACGCGCGCGATGCGTGGTGCGTGCCGTCGAACGTCATTGCATAGCCGAGGATCACTCGACCGCCACGCAGTGAGTCTGCGAGCGCAGCATCCGGCGTGATGCCCGTGCTCTCGAATCGATCCGGTTCCGCGAAGACGATGTCGAGTGCGACGACGGCGGCGCCCCATTCGCGAAGCCGCTCGACGAGCTTGCCGATCACGTCGCGTCTCCATGGCCATTGACCGACGCGGGCAAGGCTCCGTTCGTCGACATCGAGGATGACGATGCGATCGCTTGGCGGACTCGTCGGAATCGCGCGCACGAGTCGATCGTAGATGCCGGACTCGACGCTGCTGAACATCGACGGCCGGTACAACGAGAGCACGGCGACGACGATGGTCGGAACGACGCCACAGAGCAGGATCAACCGGCGTGGCCGGGTCCGCGGGAGGATGCGCGGGATCATCGAACAGTGACTTCGACGCGGCGATTCCTCGGTTCGAACACGCCGTCGGCAGTGGGCACGAGCAGTTCGGCCTCACCGTGCGAGCGGACGTCGATTGCCGCGGTATTCAGACCCGCCTGTACGAGCAGTGCGCGAACGGCGTTCGCGCGGCGCAGGCCGAGCTCCGCATTCGATTGCGGTGTGCCCGTCGTGTCGGTATGACCGATCACGACCACTTCAGGAACGGGATAGCTCTTCACCGACTGAAGCACCTGAGGCAACGCCTGTTTCCCCTCGTCGGTGAGTTCTTCGGAATCGAATCGGAAAGGCAGTATGAAATGTCGCGGTGGCGGCGGCAGATTGCGGAGCACCTCACCGAACAGACGATTCACGTCCGATTCGCTCATCGTACGAATACGCGGTGCTCGTGTGAGCGAGACCCGCGCCGACGCCCGGGCACTCGAGAGCTCCGGCTGGCCTTTGGGGTTCGTCACGACGATGTGACCGACGTGGCCATCCTCGGGATCAGGCAGAAGCACGACGACCGATCGGCTCGGGCTCCCGGTGCCTTTCGAACGCGCCGCGCATGCGGACACCAGTCCGGCGACGACCACCATCAGCAAGAGGACCGGTACCCGCGAGGCGAGATTCATTGCACGACTTGAATGGCGACCGTTGTCCCGCGTACTCCGACGATCGCACCAGGCGTCTCGAGACGAATCGAGTCAGGTGCGAGTTTGGCGATCTTGCCGGAGACGTACACGGCCATACCACGAACGAAGTTCAGAACCAGCGCGAGCCGGCCTTCAGCCGGCGTGAAGAGGAACGTATTGAGACGCACTTCGCTGCCCGGCCCAAGCGAGACGCGGGTGTCGTCCTTCAAGGTGATGCCCAGGCGGCCGTCAGTACCGGTGCGCAGACTGTCGGACTCGTACACCTCCTGGCCGACCATCGCCGGGACGCTGTTACCACCGCGGATCACGAACACCTGACCCGACGCCAGCTTGATGCGACCCGCCGGATTGGGCTCCTGCGCGAACGCCGGCCCTGCCAATATCGTCAGGGCAAACACACAGATCCAGCGTCGAGCATTCATCATGACGACCTCCAGTTACCGGGAGTGCACGAAAGCGCCGACAACGTCGCGAAGGGGAGCACTCCCCGGTGCGTTGGACAGATCTGCGGTGCAAGGGCAGGGCCGGATTGCATCTCCCAGGAAGCGGGCCGTGAGGCCCGCTGCTCACGCGATCATCACTTTTCGCGGGTGCTGCGAGTTGTCCTCGAGGAAGGTCTTCTTGTTTTCCAACGCTTCTGCAGTTGGCTGCACGGCGCCGGTCACGTCGGTGACTCGAGAGACGAGCGTATGCTCGCCTGGCGTTGCGCCACTCCACGCATACGTGAACAGCTTCCAGGAGTACTTGGTGTTCGTCGCAGGATCGATCGTCGCGGGCTGCCACGGGCCGTCATCGACTTTGACTTCGACCGACTTGATCGGCGTCCCGTCGTTCAGGATCACCCCGAGAACTTTGTGGCGGTTACCGTCTTTACTGACCCGCGCGATGAACGATTTCAGCTGCATGTGGGTGACAGCCGACTCCTTCCACTGCACTTGGCCGTCGATCATTTCGCCGCGCAGCGTGCGATACCAGCGCGCCTGATATTTGCCGAGATACTGATCTTCCTGCAGATGAATGTGTGACAGCCACTTCACGTTCGCCACGCCATACCATCCGGGTACGAGCAGACGCAGCGGCGATCCCTGGTGTTTGGTCAACGGCTCACCATTGAGCGCGTACGCAAGCATCGGCTCCGGAGAAAGCGCCTTCTCGCGCGGCAGACTGCGGCCGAACTGCTGATCGACCTCGTACTTCTGCGTGCGGAACTCGACTTCTTCTTTGCCGTGATCGGCGCCGAAGAACACGAACTCTCTCGCATTCGCCTTGACACCCGCCTGATCGAGCACCGCGCGCAGCGGAACACCGGTCCATCGCGCGTTGCTCGACAGTCCCTGCAGTGGACGACGGTTACCCGAACATTCGAAGCCAGCAACGAGCTCAGCGCGACGCATGCCGCGAAGCGCGTCGAGCGAGAGCGACAGTGGCTTATCGACCAGGCCAGTGACCTTCAGCCGAAACGCAGCGGGATCGATCTCAGGATGGCCGTAGTGTTGGGTGGTGAAGAATTGATCCTTTGGCGTAAGCGGGCCATCGATCTTGCGGATGTCCAACTGTCGGCGATCGGCGGCCGGAGCAGGGAAGGTCTCTGGTAGGTCGGTAAACGGCACCAGGGTTTCGCCCTGTGCCAGGGCCGGCAGGACGAATTCCGGCAATCCCAAAACGCCAAGACCGGCGACGGCCAGGCCGCCCTTCAACAGGTTGCGACGCGAATGTGTTCTGTACATGGGGCGGTCTCCTTGCCCCGAGCGAAGTCGAGGCGCTGGGGAAGTCATATCACGACCGGCCGGGTTCACGGAACCATGTTGACGATTCCGAAGCTGACCCTGCGAATTCGTAAGTCCATGCCGCCAGATGGCCTGGCAGTGGCGGAGGTCAGGCGGGAGAACTCCTGCCGATCCAATAGTTGTGGCCGTGGTGTGCTCGCGGCACAGGCATTGCCCCATCCGGTCCTGGTCAGGTGCATGGGGCACGCTGACACGGATTGAACGTGTGTCCAGCGACGTTTGCAGCGCGCGCGCAGAAGGAGTGGCGGTTATGAACCGGGCTGGAGTGTTGTCGATCGTGTTTGCGGCGGCCATGACCGGAGCCTGTGGTGGTTCCGAAAGTGCCAGCCCGACCCCGACCGGTCCATCGTCGACGACCACAACGACCTCGTCACAGCCGCAGCCCACGACGCAGGCGGCTTGCGTGCCGACGAACTTGCACGTGGTGAGTATCCAGGGAACCGTGGTCTCGCTCGCGTGGAATGGCGTGAGCGGTGCGACCGAGTACACGATTCTCGTTGGATCGGCTCCCGGCAGCTCGGATCAACTCTCGACGAACACAACGAATACCGACTACACCTGGACCGCGAAAAGCGGGCGGCAGTACGCCCGCGTGCAGGCGAAGTGCAACGGCCAGTATGGCAGTTCGTCGAACGAGATCGAGTACACCGCTGGCAACGGCAACTAGACCAGCCGCGGCGCATCAGTGCCGCGGCGGCGAAGTTCTGACTGGATCGGCCAATGCGTTGATCGGTCCGCGGGATCGGAACGTCTGACTGGAAGCAGACGGCCTCAGCGCTTGGATCGAACGATGCTCAGGCCACGATTCACGCTTCGTGGCCGGAAGCGTGGTACAGGCGCGGCGGCCCAGAGATAGACGTCATCGATTCGCTGAAGGAAGCCTTCAGCGATCAACGCGTCAAGTGCTTCGGTACCAGCGTGTTCGTCGAGGGACCAGAGGCGACGCGCCTGTGGCAGAGTCAACGCGATTCCGGGGTGCTCCTGGAACTCGCGACGGATTTGGGCGAGTAAGCGAGCCTGCGACATACATGCTCCCCATGTAGATCTCGCACAGCGCGACGCTCGGGGGGAGTCCCGCGGCGCGGTGCGCGCTCGTGCGAGAGCAAGATTCGGCCCAGTGCAATCGTGTGAATGGGGAACGGGCTCAGGAAGCAAGAGGTGAGCAGGTAAGGGGGCGGGAACGTGGAGATCCAACCAAGGCTTTTGGTCGTCGACGCCGATGACGCGATGTTGACCTCGATGGCGAGTGTCGCGGCCGAAGAAGGCTTCGATGTGCGGACCGCTGTCGACGTCGATGGTGCGATGCGGCAATGCCGATCCGCCTATATCGATGTCGTACTCATCGACGCGCGCGGTGATCAACGCTCCGCGGCCAATACCCTGAGTTCGGTACGCACGTTCAAGCCGTCGATCCGCGCGGTGGTGATGAACGCACCGCTTGGTCC
>DATCXH010000577.1:0-5160 GCA_036565925.1 Vicinamibacterales bacterium | reverse complement strand
CGCGTCTGGATGAAGTCCTGCGTCGTGTCCCGGCCGCCGATGCGCAGCACGCCCTGATAGTTGATGCCCGGCTCGCTGTCGTCGAGCGGCTCCGGGTTCCAGTTCGATCGCTGATAGGTGATCGTCGCTTCGTTGAGCGCCTGCCGGCGTGGAATCGCCCACCGGCCGAGAATCGAGTCGACGCGGTTGCGCACGTTTTCCGCCGCGTCGAAGCTCGTCTGCTGTCCGAAGCTGCGGATGTCGGTCTCGTTGCGGAGGCTGTAGCTCAGCTCGGCGGTGTGCCCCGGACGCGGCTGCGAGGTCAGCTTGCCGAAGAACAGCTTCTCGCGGAACGGGCTGGTGAACGTGCCTTCGAACTCGCGGAGGAAGTCGAGGCTCGCGGGGAACGGCGTCGTGCCCAGGAACACCCGGTTGGCGCGATCCTGGCGATTCTCTTCGTACGATCCGAACACCTGCAGCTTGTCCTTCACGATCGGTCCGCCGATCGCCACGCCCGGCTGGAAGCGCTTGTAGGTGGGCTTGGGATCGCCGCGACGCTTTGCGAAGTGTTCCTTGGTCACCAGATCCTTGTTCTGATAGAGGAGAAAACCTTCACCCGACCAGCGGTTGCCGCCGCTCTTGGTCACCGCGCTGATCACGCCGCCCAGCGCGCCGCCGTACTCGGCGGAGATGCCGCTGGTCTTGACCTGCACTTCCTGCAGGTACTCGAATACGGTGTTCTGGCGCGATGCTCCGTTCACCAGCGAATTGGTGACGATGCCATCGACGGTGAAGGCGTTTTCCGCGCCGCTCGCGCCATTGACCTGGATGCCGCCCTCAATCTCGCCCTGGCTCACCGATGGCGCCGAGAACGCGATCGACTGGAACGATCGGCCCTTCGGCATGCGGTCGAATTCCTCGGCGGTGACGTTGTGCGCGATGAGGGTGCTGCGTGAATCGACAAGCGGTGAGGCTTCGGCTGTAACCTGGACGGTTTCCGTCAGCTCTCCAACCCGCATCTGGGTATCGAGCGCGAATGTGCGACCCAGCACGACGCTGATGTCATTACGCTCGACCTTCGAAAAGCCGGTCAGTTCGAACCGAACGTTGTAGCGACCCGGCACGAGGTCGGGTGCCGTGAACTGGCCGTTGGCGTCGGTGACGAACGTCCTGACCTCACCAGACTGCGTGTTGGTCGTGACGACCGTTACGCCGGGAATCGCCTGGCCCTGCTGGTCCGTGACCCGGCCAGTCAGGCCGCCGAATCGCTCCTGCGCAGATGCGAGGCCCGAAAAGACCAGCGCACACGCGACAAGAAAAGCACTTATGCGTGCGTACATCGATTGACTCTCCTTGACAGACAAGTTGCTCTCTCTAATTGCCTAGATAGAACCGCTACGGAAAAGCTGTACCAGATCGGTCCACAGGGCTAAGGTCCTGTTGCTCCTAGGACTTACGGGAAACTGACGCGGCGTATGGGACGAGTGAATCCATGAAGAGCAACTTTCCGAACCAAAATCATGGATATTTGGCATTTCGTAATGCAAGCATAACTTCTTATCACAACTGACCAGCCTTTGACACCAGCTCGTCACATCGTTCTGTGCAGCCCAACGTAAATTCAGCCCAGTTTCCTCACGAGCCGTCATTTTCCTGGGACGAATGGCGAGACGAGCGATGAGTTTCCAAGATTCCGTCATCGCCTTAGCGAATCCCAGCCCTCAGCAATGTCATTGGTCACGACCCATCGCCTGCTGACACCAAACGTCTCGAATCGCACTGGGCCCATTGCCCCCGGATCCACGCGGGTGTTCCTCTACTGAACTGGTTGGCAGTTCGTAGTTGGTGGTTGGTGGTTGGTGGTTGACGGAGGTCTATCGCATGAAAGCGATTGTGTGGCTGGCTGTTGTCGGCGTGATCTTCATTGCGGCTCCGGCGGCCGCGCAGAGTACGACCGGGACGATCTCAGGTCGGGTGGTCGATTCTCAGGGCCTGGCCCTTCCCGGTGTGACTGTGACCGCGACCTCGCCAAACCTTCAGGCCACTCGCGAGACGGTGACCTCGGAAAACGGCGACTACATCCTGACGCTGTTGCCCCCGGGTACGTATCGCCTCGTGTTCGAGTTGGCCGGATTCCAACGCATCGAACGATCCGTCGGCCTCGCGCCGACGCAGAACCTTCCGTTGCCGATCGAGATGGGCGTCGCCGGCGTCACCGAAGCTGTGCAGGTGGTTGGTCGCGCCGCGGACGTCCTGACACAGACCAGCCAGGTCGCCACCAACTTCCAGCAGACGTTGATGTCCACGCTCCCGACGCAGCGTGATTACCGCGCGGTGATGCTGATGGCGCCGGCAGTGCATCCCACCGGACCAAGCGGCAGCTTCTCGGTCGCTGGCTCGATGTCGTTCGAGAACCTCTACATGGTCAACGGCGTGTCGGTGAACGAGAACCTGCGCGGTCAGGCGCAGGACCTGGTCATCGAGGATGCGCTGCAGGAGACGAACGTCGCGACGTCCGGCATCTCGGCCGAGTTCGGCCGCTTCGGCGGCGGCGTCGTCAACATGGTGACCAAGTCCGGCGGCAATCTTTTCAGCGGGTCGTTTCGCGAGACGCTCACCAACGACGACTGGCGCGCGCTGGTCCCGAAGCGCGCCAACGATCCGTTTGCCAACGACACCAAGATCGACGACGTCGTGCCGACGCACGAATACACCGTCGGCGGACCGGTGATCCGCGATCGCCTGTGGTTTTTCACCGCGGGACGTTTGCAAACGAACTCGATCAATCGCCAGCTCGTGATCACCAACATCCCGTATGTCTTCACCGATCAGTCACGACGCTATGAAGGCAAGCTGACGTATCTCGTCGACGCGAATCATCGCGTGCAGTCGGCGTTCACCAAGATCAATCGTGACGAGACCAATGGCACCTTCAACACGACGACGTCGATGGATCTGGCCAGCCTCTATAACCGGAGTCTGCCTGAGGATCTGTTCACGATTAACTACACCGGGGTGATCACGCCCAAGTTCTTCCTCGAGGGCCGCTACTCGCAACGCAACTTGACCTTTGTCGGCAGCGGCAGCCAGTTCACCGACATCCAGAAGGGCACGCTGCTGGTCGATCCGGCGGGACGCCGTTACAACGCGCCAACGTTCTGCGGCGTGTGCACGGACGAGGAGCGCGACAACCAGGACATTTTCGTCAAGGGCTCGTACTTCCTGTCGACGGGCGGAACCGGCTCGCACAACCTGGTGCTTGGCTATGACCTGTTCAACGACCGCCGCCTCGCCAACAACTATCAGTCGGGCAGCAACTATCGCCTGATCAACGCGCCAGCGGTTCTGCAGGGCACGGATCTCATCGCCACCTTCGTCAGTGGCACGACGCAGTTTCAGTGGAATCCGATCTTCATCGAGAGCCTGGGTACCAAATTCCGTACGCACTCGGTGTTTGCGAATGACAACTGGACGATCAGCGATCGGCTCAGCGCCAATCTCGGCTTACGGTGGGATCGAAACGACGGCGTCGACAGCAACGGTCTGCTCGTCGCCAAAAGCGGTGCGTTCAGTCCTCGCCTCGGCCTCGTCTGGGATCCCGCCGGCGATCAGAAGTGGTCGGTGACCGGCAGTGTGGCGAAGTATGTGGCCGGGCTTCTCAACAGCATCGCCGATCTGGCCTCGCCGGCCGGCAATTCCGATCAATACAACTTCGTCTACACCGGTCCGAGCATCAACGTCGATCCAGCGACACGGGTGCCGAACGCGCAAGCGATCCAGATGATGTTCGACTGGTTCAACGCCAATGGCGGTGCGACGCTTCCGCTGACCGGATCGCCGTCAGTGCGAGGTGTCTCGCCGCAGGTGCGCGGGTCGCTCGATTCGCCGTACGTGTGGGAGTACGCGACCGGAGTCAACCGGCAATTCGGCAGTCGCGCGGCCGTGCGCGCCGACTTCGTCTATCGCGACTACGGCGGCTTCTACATTCAGCGCACCGACACGACGACCGGGCTGGCGATCGATGACCGTTCGTTTGCGCCGGGCAGCGTGCGAGGACGCGCCTACGACCTGGCGTTGCTCGAGAACGATGACGATGGACTGCTCAATCGTCAGTACACGGGTCTCAGTCTGCAGGCGCAGTATCGCGCCGGCACACGTCTCGACTTCGGTGGCAACTACACGATCTCGCGCGCGTGGGGCAACATCGAAGGTGAGACCGTCCCGAACGGTCCGATCACCGCGGGCGCGAGCGGGCGCGAAGCCGTCTACAGCTATCCCGAGTATCGCGGCGAGTGGAATTTCCCATCAGGTGATCTGTCGATCGATCAGCGTCATCGCGCGCGGCTGTGGCTGAACTTCACACCGCCCAAGGTTTCAGGCCTGACGCTCAGCGTGCTGCAGGCGCTCGAGAGTGGTGTGCCGTACAGCGCCTCGAATCAGAACGGCGCGTTCGTCAATGGCGTCGATCCGCGGCCGTTCGTCACCAACCCCGGCTACCTGAATCCGCCGGACGGCGCGAACACGCAGTACTACTTCACCGCGCGCGACGCGTTCCGACTGGAAGGGCAGAAGCGCACCGACTTCGCCGCGCTCTACAACTACGGTCTCGGCATCGGCGGCAGGCGCATGCTCGACTTCTTCGTTCAGGCGCAGGTCATCAACCTGTTCAATCAGTTCCAACTCTGCGGCTGCGGTGGCAACGCGACGTTTGCGCTCGGCGGCAACGTACAGAACCAGACGGTCGACACCGCCGTGCGTACGAATGTGACGAATCCGACGCTGTACCAGGCATTCAACCCGTTCACGACCACACCGGTCGAGGGCGTGCACTGGGCGAAGAGCCCGACGTTCGGTCTGGCGCTGAATCGTTTCGCTTACACAACGCCGCGGACGTTCAGGCTGACGTTCGGACTGAGGTTCTAGAAGAGGGGTCTGACCCCGGGTCAGACCCCTCTCGCAATTTTTACGGCAGGGCGTAGGCGAAAAGTGTATCGGTCGCAATAAACGCAACGTACTGTTTGCCGTTTTTGCCACGATACGTCATCGGGTTTGCGTTCACGGTCGCGTCGAGTCGTGTGGACCACAGCTCCTTGCCGGTCTTCGAATCGAACGCGCGGAAGCGACGATCGTTGGTCGCGCCAACGAAGACCAAACCGCCGGCGGTCGCTGTCGGACCGGCGG
>DATCXH010000310.1:0-2573 GCA_036565925.1 Vicinamibacterales bacterium | reverse complement strand
CTCCGGCCGCTTGTCGGCCTCCGGATCGTGAGCGAGTCGAACCACGTAATAGTGCTCGTCCTGAATGCGGGAGAGCTCGATCTCTTTGATGCCGCGGCCGTCCACCAGATGATCCCATTCGGCCGGCTTCATGGCTGCGTATTTGCCGAGATCGATGGCGCCGCCGGTAAAGACATTGCGACCGACTTCGAGCGGCTGTGAATTGGTC
This sequence comes from Vicinamibacterales bacterium, assembly GCA_036565925.1. Lineage (GTDB taxonomy): Bacteria > Acidobacteriota > Vicinamibacteria > Vicinamibacterales > UBA2999 > Gp6-AA40. The sequence continues at coordinate 2,365 of DATCXH010000310.1, read as the reverse complement.
CACTCGAACGGTTCCATCGACAGGAGGCCGCTGAACGCCCAGGTTGCGGTGAACAGGCCGAAGACCAACCCGGTTACGTAATGCCACTTCATTGCGCCGACGTATTTCTGTCGGAACGATTGCACGACGCCGAGCAGGAGTCCGAGCACGGCCAGCACGCAGACCAGTCCCGACGTCCACACCACGAACTGATACCAGACCGGCTGGTTCTCGCGGAGTGCGGCGAAATAGAAAAAGTGCGGAATCGTGCTGATCCACGCGAGCGCGCGTCCGTTCCGTGTGGTGACCATCGTCACTTCGCCGGTGCGCGGCGAAACGTACAGCTCGGTGCCACGCTCGTCGCTGACACGGAACTTGTGAAGCGGCAGCTGACGGCTTTGCACCAGCGTCCACTGATCGACTCGTTCCAGCGTGGCGATGTGGGCAACCTGGTCTTCGGTGACGCCGGCGAATCGGGCGGCAATCGTGCGCGCTTGGGAGAGGGAAGCGCCTTCCATGACCTCGCCGGTATCCGCGAACACAATCGTCGGTTCGCCTGCGCCGAAGCGATATGCCGGCCGTCCCATGATCGAGAGCAGAACCGCGCGGCCGGGTTGTTCGATGAGGCCGGCCTCGGCGGCTTCAGCCGGTGTCAGCCGGACGCGCGCGAGGTCGAGACTGGGGAGCTTTTCGAGCCGCATCTCCGGCGTGAGACGAGGCATGCCGCCGGCGTACATCATGGTGATGCCCGTGGCGAACCACAGGACGACGAACGCGCTCAGCACGATGCCGGCATACCGATGGGTGAGGATGAGCCATTTGCGCAGCAGCTTCATCATGTCTGTGGCACGATACCCTTGACTGGTCTGGTTCTAAACTGAATTTTTATTCAGGCTTAACATACGGCCTGCCGCGCCCGTAGCGCGACGCAGAGGCGGGACCGCTTGATACGGAGCGCTGACATGCGCGTGCAACAGATTGCATTTCTTGTAGTTGTGGCGCTTGCGTCCGGATGCTCCGGGCCGGAGCGACCGTCCGCGAATTCAGGAAGCAGCCCGGCCGCAGCCGCGCCTCCGCCCACTGCTCCGGTCTCGCCGCCCGTGGCTGGACGGCTGTTCGTGACCAATGAAAATGGCGGCGACATCAGCGTCGTCGATGTCGCCACGCAGAAGGTCGTGGCCACTATCCCGGTCGGTAAGCGACCGCGCGGCATCCGTTTGAGCCGCGACGGATCGCAGGTGTTCGTCGCGCTGAGCGGCTCACCGATCGCACCGCCCGGTGTGGATGAGAGCACGCTGCCGCCGCCCGACAAGAAGGCCGATGGCATCGGAATCGTCAGCGTCAAAGATCTCAAGCTCGAACGAGTGATTCGCGGTGGATCGGATCCCGAGCAGCTCGCGGTGAGCGCAGATGGCACGCACCTGTTTGTCGCCAATGAAGACGTCGGCGAAGCCAATGTCATCAACGTCGAGGACGGAAAAGTACTTGCCACGTTCAAAGTCGGCGGCGAACCCGAGGGCGTCGAACTGCGACCCGATGGTCAGGTGGTATACGTCACCTCTGAAGAGGACGGGCAGGTCGCGGTCATCGACGCGGTGAATCAGAAACTGCTGAAGACCTTCAAGGTCGGCCCACGGCCTCGCTCCACGACGTTTCTGCCGGACAGCTCGCGCGCGTTCGTGACATCCGAGAACGGCGGCACGGTGTCGTACGTGGATGCGATGAAGCACGTCGTGCTGAAGACAATCACGCTCTCGGGACCGATGTTCCGGCCGATGGGTGGGGTGGCGGCGCCGGACGGCAAGCACGTGTTCATCACGACCGGCCGCGGCAGGAACGTGGTCATCATCGATACGGCAACACAAGAACCGATCGCCGCGATCGAAGTTGGCGATCGGCCGTGGGGCATCGCCGTCTCGTCAGACGGCAAGACGATCTTCACCGCGAATGGTCCATCGAATGACGTATCGATTGTGGACGTTGACAGCCGCATGGTGAAGGGCAAGGTCAAGGTTGGCGATAGGCCCTGGGGCGTCTTGTTTGTTCCATAGTCGGCAAGGTCAAAGAGAAAAGGTGGGCGCGTGAGCAATCGGATCCGTGATACAGCGCTGGCGCTGTTGCTGTTGTTGTTGCCGGCGTGCGGCTCGACAGCGCCGCAGCACAAAGATGCTGATGTGGCAGCCGTGCTCGAGTCCTTCTATGGCGCCATCAAGCGCGGCGATCCGCAGGCCGCGATGAGCGTGATTGCGCACGACGCGTTGTTCGTCGAGTCCGGCAAGCTCGAGACGCGCGCGCAATACGAAGCGAATCACCTGCCGGCAGATATCGATTTCGAGAAGCAGGTCACGGGAAAGCGCGATCCGCTCCGCATCACGTTCAAGGACAA
>DATCXH010000797.1:0-3283 GCA_036565925.1 Vicinamibacterales bacterium | reverse complement strand
ACCGCGTGGGCCCCGCCGTGTGTTCTGGCCTCGTCAGGGTAGAGCGACGCGTGGATGCCGCCATAGACGACGAAGGCGCCGCGAGTCCGCGCGGCATTCCCGACTTCGTAGCCGCGATGGGCGTTTCCGGTGTGAATGCTGATGCCGACCACGTCGCCGGCATTGACGTCACCCAGATTCAACTGGGTGAGCGTTTCATCGACCAGATGCGGCGTGCCATAGCGAGCAGGAGTGGCCGCCGCAAGGACATAAAGCCAGCGAGGAGTAATCACGGCGACGCCAAACGACACATCGCTCGGATTGATTAAATGAATCTTCATGTAGGGCTATACACTACCTGAACCGCGAGCCCTCCGCTGTGCCTTCGGGAACGCCCAAGGCAAGGCCCAGGGGAGGGCCCAGGGCTCGGCCCAGGGCTTGGCCCAGGGCAAATGTTGAATTTTTTGCGATATCGAGGGTGACGATGAGGCGAACAGCAGGCGCGACGGTCCTCCTTCTGTTCGGGATTTTGGCCCCGAATGCCTTTGCGCAGGGCGCCTACGTCGGCGCCTTTCTCGTCGGCGAGATCGTGCGGCTGGATCAATACGATTCGAATGCGCGCGACTCGGGAAGTGGTGAGTCGTTCGGGTTTGCCCTACGTCTTGGCACCCCGGTTGGCGCCAAGTGGGGTGTCGAACTCGAATTCGTTCGACCGGGCGAGATCACGAGTAATCAGGTGCCTCAAATTCTTCCCGCGGCGATTTATGACGTCACCGCCCTCCGCGGGATTCCGAGCCTCCCGAACCAGGGTGGCCTGTCCGACCCGCTGATCTATCCGCCGATCTCGTACGAATTCCGCTCGACACAGCGGCGCACAACGTTGTCCCCGGCGCTGTGGGTGCGACAGGAGATCTCGCCACGCTTCTCGATCGTCTATCTCGGCGGAGTCGCCTTCGGACGCACCAACAACGAAGTCCAAATCAGCTATTCGATAGGTCGTTCGATTCTGCCGATCGCGTCGATCCCGTCGATTGCGCCGATCGTCAACGAATCGATCACTTACGACGTGCACCCGATGGTGGGTGTCGAAGGCCGGATTCGTATGGGCGGCAAGGTGGATCTCGTCCCTGGTATACGACTTCATGGCGCAGAGGGCGGCTGGTTGATTCGGCCCGCAGTCGGTCTGTCCTGGAACTTTTAGCCGACCTTCTCGGTTTCAATGCCGCTGCGCTTGAACGCATCGCGGGTTGTCACCGGCTCGATCAACAAAAACGCGACGATCGCGCCGACGGCGATGGAGGGCAGGATGATCGCGAGCGGTGAGCGCTCGTCACCGATCAGAATGCCTCCGGCGATCAGCGTGCCTGCGAACAGCCAGTCGCCGATACGGATCCACGACTTCGATCGCCGGTGCACCCACTGGAGCTCGCCGGGATAGAAGCGCGAGGTGAACCAGAGGTGCAGTCGCGCGGTCGTCGTCACCACAACGGTCGCGACGAGGGCGATGAAGAAGAGGCGCCCCTGCCATCCCCCGATCTGTCCCCGTGCGTACCACGCGGGGACGACGACGACTGAGTAGACCAGCCCGGTGACCGCTTCGTGAAACTCCCACCAGAAACGGCTTCCGGGGCTTCCGGGCAGTGGTCCGAGCCCACTCCCCAGCCCTGGGCCCGGCCCTCTCCCCAGCCCTGGGACGAGCCCTGGGCCGAGCCCTGGGCTGAGCCCTGGGCTGAGCCCACGTCCCAACTCGGACGCCAGTTCTTTGGCGCTCTCAAATCGCGCGTTTGGGTCGGCGTGCAGGCAGCGGGCGATGACGGCCGCGAACGGGCCGGTGAGGTGAACGTTGTGATTCTTGCCTCCGCCCTGGAGCGGATGGCGGCCTGTCAGCATCTCGCTGAAGACGATGCCCCACGCGTAGATGTCGGCGCGTCCGTCGACGGTCTCACCGAGCAACTGCTCGGGTGCCATGTATGCGGGCGTGCCGAGCATCGATCCCGCTCGTGTGAGTCGCGTCGCCTCGGGCCCTTCGATCTGTGCGATCCCGAAATCGACAACTTTCACGCCGCCGTCCGGCTTGATCAGCACGTTCTCCGGTTTCAGGTCGCGATGGATCACACCGGCCTCGTGCGCCGCTGCCAGCGCTTCGGCGATAGCCAGGGCGATTGCGCCCGCGCGTTCGGGTGCGATCGGCCCTCGCGAGATCTCCTCGCGCAACGTCTCACCGCGAACGTACTCTGAGGCGATGAACAGGTGATCGCCCATCTCCTCGAGCGCATAAACGACGGCGACTGACGGATGTGAGATGGTGGCTGCCGCCCGTGCTTCGCGACGCAAGCGCTGACGGAGATCGGGATGCAGGGCCAGCGCCGACGGCAGCGACTTGAGCGCCACCATCCGTCCGAGCCGCGTGTCTTCCGCGAGATAGACGACGCCCATGCCGCCGCGTCCAATCTCGTCGAGCACCTTGTACGAACCGATCACCGTCCCGGGCACCAGTGTCTCGAGGTCGGCAGGATCGACACGCGCTGGCTCATCGAGGAACGTCCCGGCGGTCTCATGCGTGGCGAGCAGCGCTTCCGCCTCTCGCAGCACCGTCACATCGTCAGCGCAGCGTTCGGCAATAAACTCGCGGCGTGCATGCGCGGGCTGATCGAGCGCGTCCTGAAAGACGTTCTTGAGTCGTTCCCACTGCTTCGGTGTCACGAGGGCTCCGCGGTCGTCTCGTCGACGCCACCGTCGAGTGCGCGCTTCAGCCAGGCGCGCGCGAGTGCCCATTGCCGTTTCACCGTGGCGGGTGACGTGCCCATGACATCGGCGACTTCCTCGACGGTGAGGCCGCCAAAGTAGCGCAGCTCGACGACCTTCGCGAGGTCAGCGTCGAGTTCGGCCAGACGCGAGAGCGCTTCGTCGAGCGCGAGCACGTCGATGTCGTCGGGCCGCCTCAAGGCGGCGCTTACGCCGGCGCCAACGTACGCGGCCTCCACGTTCGCGGCATTCGCGTCATCGAGCGTGACGCGCTGCGGACCGCCACCGCGTTTGATGGCGTTGCGTGCGCGTGCACGCTGAACGAGGATCTGCCGCATCGACAGCGCGGCGATGGCGAGAAAGTGTGTGCGGCCGTTGAAATGGCGGGCGCGCTCACCGACAAGACGCACGAACGCCTCGTTGACGAGGGCAGTGGCCTGAATAGTCTGGCCCGGCCGCTCGCCTCGCACGTACCCCGCAGCAATGCGACGTAGCTCGTCATAGACGAGCGGCATCAATTCGGAGACGCGATCGGAGGTCACGTCACCTCGGGAGTTGG
>DATCXH010000701.1:0-8265 GCA_036565925.1 Vicinamibacterales bacterium | reverse complement strand
ATGCCGCGGCCAGGTCCAGTGCATGTCCCATCGAGGTTCTCCGCGCGCGTCTGCGCGTTGCCTTAGCGCGTCCGCGCGCCCGCCCGTCTGCGGGCCTGCCCGTCCGCGGGCCTGCCCGTCCGCGGGCCTTACGAGGCGTAGACGTACGCCATCAGTCGCCCAGCCGTGATCGCCGCGACCCAAACCGCCAACGACGTGGCGGCGAGCACTTTGGCGGTCACGTTGATGCGTGGGCCATCCGTCGTCGTCTCAAACACCTGGTTCCGGATCCCGAGGATCACCAGCACACCAAACATGACCAGGATCAACTTGCCGATGAACAGTCGCGATGTGCCACGCGTGGTGGCATCCGCAGCGAACAGAACCGCGCCTGACACGGCGTTGATCCAGAAGCCGATCCACATGATGCGGAACGAACGCGAGAGCTCCGCGAGCGGCAGTCGCGCTCCAAACCCCAGCAGCCGCAGATCGAGCACCGTGTTGGCGCCGACCAGCAACGCCAGTCCGACGGTGTGCATCGTGAGGATCAACGGATAGCCCCAGATCGAATTCGATTCGCGGATCCACGTTGAGAATCCACTGCTCTCGAGCGTCATCAGAAGATCCATGCTGCATCGTGGCACGCGCCACTCCCGCACACATCTGAAGACTTGATGAATTCTCCGTCAGATCAACACCGTGAATTAATTCGCGGTGACAGCTTTCTGAACGCCCCGTCAGAGTCGTGATGATCCGTTGCACGGTCGCGCTGCTCGAAGCAGATCCGTTCCCAGTCTGACGAAGATTTCATCAACTCTTCAGAGTTCAGTGGTCGCGAGATGGCTACGCTCGATCGTAGGTAGTGATCGAGGTATTCGAGGTACCCATGTCCATCCTGCAGATCTGCGAGTGGATCGCAAACACGTCGGTCAGTGTCGGCATCCGTGAATCAACCTGGACGTATCCGATCATCGAATCGGTGCATGTGCTCGGGCTCACGTTGTTCCTGGGGCTGCTGCTCCTGTGGGATACCCGACTGATGGGCATCGTGCTCAAACGCGTCCCGGTATCAGCACTCTGGCGTCAGCTGTTTCCGTGGATCGCCTTCGGCGCGATCATCATCACCATCAGCGGCACCCTGCTGTTCTGGTCGGATCCAGTCAAGTTCTACGGCAACGTCTTCTTCCGCATCAAATTGTTCGCGCTGTTTCTCGCCGCGTTGAACGCACTCGCGTATCACCTGGGTATTGAGCGCCGCCTCGTCGAGTGGGACACCGCTGCGACACCGCGCGCCGCAAAGATTGCCGGTGCGACATCGATTGCGGTTTGGACCGTCGTGGTCGTTGTAGGACGGCTGATTGCGTACAACTGGTTTGCGCCGCTGACATGACGAAGTTCTTGGTCCCTTGTTCTTGGTACTTGGTCCGTGCTTGGCCCTCGGTCCTTGGTCCACAGAGCATCAGGACGAAGGACCTGGGACGGACCGAGCACCAAGGACCAAGAACGAAGGACGAGGTTATTGCATGCTGACCTGGTTTGAATGGCTCGAGCACTCGTGGCTGGGTACGAGCGTGAACAACTCGCTGTGGGCGTTTGCCGCAATCGAGGCGGGACACCTGCTCGCACTGGCCGTTCTCGGTGGTGCGATTCTCGTCGTCGATCTGCGACTGCTTGGCTTTGGCTTGAAGGAGGAGCCGGTCAGTTACGTGGGCAAGACGGCCCAGCCCTGGCTGATCGCCGGCCTCACCGCCGCCGTCCTTACTGGCGTTCCTTTGCTCTCCTCACTGGCAGCGGGCAAGTACTACGTGAATGGCGCGTTCTGGATGAAGATGTATTTCTTCGTCGCGGCGCTGATCTTCACATTCACGATTCGCCGAGCTGTTGTGTTGGGCGACGATGCCCGCGCCAACTCGCGGATCGGGAAGATCGTCGGGCTCGTCTCAGTGCTGCTCTGGTCGGGCGTGGGGATTATGGGCAGGGGCATCGGTTTCTATTGATGATTGGGGATCTTTGATTGTTGATTGCTTGTTGATTGGGGATTCTCGATTGGTGATTGGGAGCAATCCACAATCAGCAATCACCAATCAACAAGCAATCGATAATCAAAGATCCCCAAATCAAGAATTCTGAGCCGCCCCGGTCAGTTCCTCGTAACTGCCCTTGAAATCGACGATCTGCCCGTGCTCGAAGTGCCACACGCGAGTGCCCACTTCTTCGAGCAGGTCTTCGTCGTGCGTGACCAGCAGCACCGTGCCCTCGTATTTCTGCAACGCGATGTTCAGCGCGTTGATCGCCTCGAGGTCCAGGTGATTGGTCGGCTCGTCGAGCACGAGCACGTTGGGCTTGAGGAGCATCAGGCGGCAGAACAGCAAACGCGCAGTCTCGCCACCTGAGAGCGCGTCGGTAGGCTTGAGTCCTTCCTCCCCGCTGAACAGCATCTGACCGAGCAAGCCGTGGATGTCCTGACGCGAGGCGTCCGGATCGAAGCGATGCAGCCACTCGACTGCCGTCATTCCCTTCTCGATTGCGCCGGTGTGGTCCTGCGGGAAATACCCGACTGAGACCTCGTGTCCCCACCGCAGCGTGCCCGCATCGATGTCCTCCGGCGTGGCCGGCTGATCCGGTGCATCTGCCAGCAGTGCTCTCAGTAGCGTCGTCTTGCCGACGCCGTTGCGACCGACGAGCACGATCTTCTCACCGCGATTGACCACCGCACTGAAGCCGGGGATCACCGGGACGCCGCCGTGCGCTTTGCGAACGCCCTCGAATTCGAGCGGCACTTTGCCGGACGGTCGCCGCGTCGTGAACCGGATGTACGGGCGCTGAATATTGGAGCGCGCCAGCTCCGTGGTCTGCAGCCGCTCCACTTCCTTGCGCCGCGACGTCGTCTGACTGGCGCGCGTGCCGGCGCCAAAGCGAGCGATGAAGTCGTTGAGCTGCGCGATCTTCTTCTCACGTTGCGCGTTGTCGGCTTCGATCTTCGTGCGAATCTGGGTCTTGGCAACGACCATGTCGTCGTAGCCGCCGGTGTAGGTGATGATCGTCTCGTAGTCGATATCGGCGATATGCGTACACACGCGGTTGAGGAAGTGCCGGTCGTGCGAGATGACGATCAACGTGCCGTCATAGCGTATGAGAAACTCCTCGAGCCAGTGGATCGAGTCGAGGTCCAGATGGTTGGTCGGCTCGTCGAGGAGCAAGGCCTCGGGATGGCCGAACAGCGCCTGCGCGAGCAGCACACGCACTTTCTGGCCGCCCTGCAGTTCCGCCATGGTCCTGTCGTGCAGGGCGTCGGCGATGTCGAGTCCCTGCAGCAGCACTGCGGCATCGCTCTCGGCTGAGTACCCGTCCTCTTCGCCGACGATGCCCTCGAGTTCGCCGAGGCGCATGCCGTCTTCATTCGACATCTCGGTGCGCGCATACAGGGCGTCACGTTCGGTGAGCGCGTCCCAGAGCCGTTTGTTGCCCATGATCACCGTGTCGATCACGCGATAGCTGTCGAACGCGTACTGATCCTGGCGCAGCACGCCGAGCTTGCGCGGACGGACGACGGTCCCACGTTGGGGCTCCGACTCACCGGTCAGGAGCTTCATGAAGGTGGATTTGCCGGAACCGTTGGGACCGGTGAGGCCGTATCGCCGGCCCGCCGAGAACGTGGTCGAGACGTCCTCGAACAGCACTTTGGAGCCGAACCGCATGGAGACGCCGCTTACTGAGATCATGAACCCTCTATTCTAACCCGAGGGTGCTGGGTGTCGTAATCTGGCGATTATTGATTCCCGATCTTAGATTCGTTGTTGATTGTCGATTCTTGATTGGGCATTGACATGCCTGCCTTCAATCAGCAATCGACAATCACAAATCAACAAGCAATCAACAATCACAGATCAACAAATCAACAATGCTGGCGGGCGGGCGCGTCAGCTGTGCCGATGGCTGTCCGGCATACCGAGCCGACTGGCGGTCTCACGTTCGAAATCGAACTCGATCATCACCACGGGTTCCTTGCCGACGACCCATCCGTCGTGTCCTGGCTCGATCGCCACGATCTGTGGCGCACGATGCTCGATGACGCATCCGTCCGGATATTCGATGTGAATCTCGCCGTGGACCAGGAATCCGACGTGCGCGTGCATGCACCACTCGGTGCCGACCACGGGCTTCATATCCACCGACCACCGAAATCCGGCTGGATACACCATTCGCTTGACCCTGGCCGCACCGGCCTTGCCGACCTCGAGCAGCACGTGGCCAACCTCGCGACGCTCGGCGCCCACAACCGGCGCGAAGATTTCGCTGGGCCGAGCCACGCGAGCCGACGCCGCTCGCTTCGCGGCCTTTCGTCGGACCGCCTTCGGTGGCGCCACCTTTCGCGCGGCCAGCTTTTGCGGGGTTTTCCTCGCCGCTTTCCTCGTTGCGGATCGGCGTGAGGCAGGACGAGTCGCTCGTTTCTTGGCCATGTTCCTCGTAGACGATTGGCGAGCTAGCGCGCTGCGAGCTCTCTCAACAGCGCGACAATTTTTTCGTTGGGCTGGCGCGCGCGGCTGGCCGCATCGAGCGGCGTGCGGTCCGCTTTGTTCTTCATGTCGAGACGTGCGCCTCGTTCGACGAGCAGCCTGATGATCGCCGGCTGACCCCCGCCTGACGTTGCGGCGGTATGCAGCGCCGTATCGCCGGTGGCGTTCTGCGCGTTGACGTCGACGCCCGCGTCGAGCGCGAGACGGATGGCGGCGAGCGCCTCGTCCTGGCTGACCCGCTCGGGTGTGTCCTCACTGTTCCCAGCCGACACGGCCCCGGCACACAGCATCAGGGGCGTGTTACCGCTCTTCTGCGTCAGCGTGACGTCGGCCTTCGCATCGAGCAGAATCCGCATCATCTCGACATCGCACTTCCGCGCCGCACGCATGAACGGTGTCGCGCCATCGCCGAGGCGATTGTCTCCTGCGTCGTAGACGCGCTTGAGGATGGGTGCGGTCAGCCTGGCATTCACGTTGGCGCCGCCCTTGATCAACACGCGCGCCGCGTCGAGGCTGCCGTCGATGACCGGCTTGGCTGGATACGGCCGGCCGAACGTGTCGCCGATCGTGTGCATATCGACAGCCGCGTAGAGCGGCGTCATGCCCTTGATGTCAGCAATATTGGGATCGGCGCCCTTCTCGATCAACGCCGACACGACGTCGTAGTGGCCGTTGATGACGGCGAGAACGAGCGCGGTCGTCCCTTCGGGATCGGTGAGATTGAGATTCGCGCCCGATTCGGCGAGCGCGCGTACCGCGTCCGCCGCGCCCTCGCGCGCCGCAAACATCACTGCCGACCAGCCGCCACGGGGCAATACGGTCTGCCCGACGTAGGAGTACCCCTCTTCGAGGCCGCTGAGCAGCACGCCGTTCTGCGTGTGCGGATACGAGGTGACCTTCGACAGGACGTCGAGTTCTGCCCCGGCTTCGGCCAACACGCGGATCGCGTTGGCGCGATTACCACTCGCCGCCCAGATCGCGGCCGTCGTTCCGGTGCGCGTCTCGCGTGCGTTGACGTTCGAGCCGGCGGTGATGAGGGCTCTGAGAGAGGCGATGTCGCCAGTCCGCGCGGCGTGCATCACCAGCGTCTGCCCTTCGGGCAACTTCGCTTCAGCGGTCTTGACGCTGGCGCCGGCCTTGAGCAGGAGCTCGATGAGATCGCCGCGGCCGCGCTGCGCGGCCAACACGAGCGGCGTGACGCCGTAGCGATTGGCCGCATTGACATCGGCACCGGAGGCAATGACGCGCTGCACGGCGACGCGCTCGCCGGTGAGCACCGCCTGGAGCAGTGGTGTGGTCTGGCCCTGCGCAGAGAGCCCGTGCGTGAGCGCCAGCACACAGGCGCCAATGATGACGAGCCGCCTCGAGGCGGCCCCTACGAGAGTGGGTCTCATACGAACAGATCGATCGTGCCGGTGCTGAGCCCGAATGTCTTCTGCTCGCTGCCGAAGCGATTGGCGACGGTCAGCCAGAGATTGCCGATCTGCGTCTCCTTCGGCAGCACGAGATGCCGGTTGCCGCGGCCCAACCCGCCGCCTACGGCCACCATCGGCAGCGGATCGGTCGCATGCACGTTCGAGTTGGCCATGCCGCTGCCGTAGAAGATCAGCGAGTGATCGAGCACCGATCCGTCACCATCGGGCAATGCCTGAAGCTTCTCGAGCAGTCGCGCCACCATCTGCAGACAGAACACATTGATCTTGGCGTTGTGTGCAATCTTCTCGGCCTTGTCACCGTGATGCGACGTGACGTGCCACGGGTCGGGAACGCCAATCGCACCGAAGGTGCGCTGGCTGCCCTCGCGCGACATCATGAACGTGAAGACGTGCGTCAGCTCGGTCTGATACGCGAGCGCGAGCAGGTCGGTCATCAGCGCGGTGTGCGCGTCGAATGACTCAGGAATGCCGAGCGGCTTCTCGACGGTGACGTCGGCGCGCTGCTGCGCCTCGTTGCGCTGAATGCGCCGCTCGATCTCGCGCACGTCCTGCAGGTACGTCTCCACACGCGCGCGGTCGTGGGCGCCGAGTCGCGACTGCAGCGCACGCATGTCGTTCAGCACGCCGTCGAGGATGCTGCGGTCTTCGCGCAGGTTGGCGCGACGCACTGCGTCACTGCCGCCATCGCCGAACAACCGCTCGAAGGCACCACGCGGGTTGATCTCCATCGGCAGCGGCCGCGTCGGCGATGCCCACGCAATCGCATCGTGATAGGCGCAGCTGTAGCCCGGTGTGCATCCGCCAACGTACCCGGTGAAGTCTTCAGTGCCGAACTCGAGTGAGGGAAACGGCGACGATTGTCCGATCTGCTGGGCCAGCACCTGATCGATCGACGTGCCGCAGGCGAGATCTTCGGCCTCGGTCCGCTTGGGCACGGCGCCGCTCAACCATCCGCTCGCGGCAGCGGCGTGCATCTCGGCCTGGCCGCCGGCACGTTTCAGATTGCTGATCACGACCATCTGGCTCTTGAACGCCTCCAGCGGTTTCAGCGTCGGCGAGAGCTCGAAATCGGCACCCGCAGCGGCCGGAGTCCACGAGGCCATGTCGGCACCGTGCGGGACATAGATGAAGCCGAAGCGTGATGGACGGCTGGCAGCGGTCTGCGCGAGCGCGGTGGCAGCGGGCACCATCGCATCGAGCAACGGAAGCGCGAGAGTGGCGCCGAGTCCTCGAAGAAACGTGCGCCGTGGCAGCGAGACCTTGGAGATGAACATATACGTTCCCGTCCGACTGACGCCGGACACTACGCCTCCAGGTCCGGCTAAAGCACGACGCGACATCGATCAACCACTAACCAGTCTTCACGCGCATCGTGAAAGGCACGCTTTCGACGATGCCCTGGATCAGGGCTGAGAAACGATAGCCCTTCTGGGCGGCGCCGCGCACTACCTTTCTGACCTCAGGCATGTCCTCGTAGGTGAGCCCACGACCAAGCGCGTAGACCATCAATTTCTCGGTCAATGTCTGCACAAACACGTCGGGCCTGCGCACCAGTGCCTGCCGTAGCGAGACCACCCCGTCGACCTTCGTGCCGTCGGTCATCACGTCTGCTGTGTTGAGCGGCAGGCCGTTGCCGTCCTTGGTGCGCCAGGCCCCGACCAGATCGAAGTTCTCGAGCGCGAAGCCGATCGGATCCATCACCTGGTGACAATTGGCGCAGACCGGGTTCGTGCGATGCCGCTCCATCTGCTCGCGCATCGTTTTCGGTGCGGAGCCCGGCGGATCGCTCTTGAGGGCGGTATCGAGATCGGCAGGGGGCGGCGGAGGCGGTGCGCCGACCAGGTTTTCGAGCACCCACTTCCCACGCAACACCGGCGAGGTCGTCGTCGGATGTGATGTCACGAGCAGGACCGCGCCCTTCCCCAGAATTCCACGGCGTAACTCGTCAGTCAGCGACACGCGGCGGAACTCGCTGCCGAACACGTTCGGGATGCCGTAGTGACGCGCCAGCCGCTCGTTGACGAACGTGTAGTCGGCGTTCATCAAGTCGAGCACGCTGCGGTCCTCGCGCATGACGCTCTCGAAAAAGAGCTCGGCCTCGCGCTGGAAGGCCTGTCGAAGGTTGTCGTCGAAATCGGGGAACAACTCGGAGTTCGGCACCTTGCCTTTGAGGTTGCGCAGATGCAGCCACTGTCCCGCGAAATTGCTCACGAAGGCTGACGCGCGAGCGTCGGCCAACATCCGCGTGACCTGCGCCGCGAGCATGCCCGGGTTCTTGAGTTGACCGGCGCGCGCCGCGCGCATCAGCGCCTCGTCCGGGAGGCTGCTCCAGA
>DATCXH010000839.1:0-12756 GCA_036565925.1 Vicinamibacterales bacterium | reverse complement strand
TTCTCCATTTCGTCCATCACCTGGTTCATGCGTCGGATGGTCAGATCGAGCGGCTCGTCGGTCGTCATGTCCACGCCGGCGTCCTTCAGCAGTTCGACCGGGTACTTCGATCCTCCCGATGACAAGAAAGTGACGTAGCGCTTTGTCGCGTCCTGATCGCCCGACATGACCTTGGCCGACAGCGCTTCGGCGGCGGTGAATGACGTGGCGTACTGGAACACGTAGAAGTCGCGATAGAAGTGCGGGATGAAGCTCCACTCATTGGCGATGTAGTCGTCAACGATCAGGACCTTCTGATCGTGCCCGTAATACTTTTTCGTGATGTCGAGGTAGAGCTTCGACAGCGCATCACCAGTGGTCGGCTCGCCCTTCTCCCCCATCTGGTGCATCCGCAGCTCGAACTCCGCGAATTGCGTCTGCCGGAAGACCGTGGCCTTGATCCCTTCGAGATAGTTGCCGAGCAGCGACAGCCGTGTCGGCGTGTCCTTGACCTGCTTCAGCATGTAATCGACGAGCAGCGCTTCGTTGAACGTTGAGGCGACCTCGGCGACGAAGGTCGGATAGCTGGCCGTCGCATAGGGCTGTGTCTTGTTGGAGAAGTAACTTTGCATCGTGTGCCCGAGCTCGTGCGCGACGGTGCTGACGTCGTTGTACTGCCCGAGATAGTTCAGCAGCATGAACGGGTGCACGTCATACGCGCCGCCGTTGGAATACGCGCCGGACACTTTACCTTCCGTCGGAGCCCAATCCAGCCATCGCTCCTTGAACGCCCGCTGCAGAACGCTGGTGTACTCGGACCCGAGCGGCGCCATTGCCGCGATGATGTGCTTCTGCGCTTCTTCCGGGGTGTAGCGCAAGTTCACATCGGCGACCAGAGGCGCATACAGGTCGTAGTAATGCAGATCGTCGGTGATACCCATCATCTTCTTGCGCAGCCGCAAGTAGCGATGGAACGTCGGCAGATGACGGTTGACGCCCTCGACAAGACGCATGTAGACCGACACCGGCACGTTCGGCCCATTCAGCGCCGCTTCGAGATTGGTCGGATACTTCCGCGCCCTCGAATAGAACAGCGACCGCTGCACACTCGAGTTGATCGTCATGCCGATCGTGCGGCTGAAACCGCCGAGCGCACCGAAGAATGCCGACATCGCCGCCTGACGGTTCTCGCGAACCGGTGACGTGCGCAGTTCGGTGTACCCGGCCTGATCGACCTTCACCGTGGTGCCGTCCTTGAGCGTGACCGATGGATACGGGAAATCGGCGTTGGTCAGAATCGTATAGATGTTGCCCGGAGACCCGGCCAGCGGGCCGGCGTCGGCGAGCAACTTCTCTTCGGCGTCGGAGAGCGTATGTGGGGCGCGTCTGAAGATGTCGTTCAGCAGGAACGAGAAGACCTTCAACCGAGGTTCGGACGCAATCGCCTTCTCTACGGTGCCCTTCCCGACCTTCAGGATTTCGGGCTCGATAAACGCCGCTTCGGCGCCGAACTTCGCGAAGATCTGCTGCATCTCCTGCTGCATGCCCTGCGGCCCTGAGAGCCGCGTGTCCTGATCCGACAGCATGCTCGCGTAGACGTAGAGTCGCGAGAGTTCCTTATCGAGATGCGACATGTACTCGAGCGCGTCGGCGAGTGCCTTCGGTGAGGCCTCAAGCGTGCCCTGGAACTCCCGCAATTTCGGGAGCTCTTTCTCAATCTTTTCCTTCTGCGCGCGCCAGGCCGATTCGGAGGGATAAATATCGGCCAGGTTCCATTTCAACGTGTCGGGGACTTTCGCGCGGTCGCGCTCCTGTCCGGCAACCATTACTGTCATCGCAATCACCGTCACCGAAAGAAAGGCCAATCTCATGGTATTACCCTTACACATTACCTCATGGCGCGGACGCAGTTGCGTGACGGTTGGCCCGATCTGAGTGACGAAGAGCTGTTGGACGTCCGTCTGTCGGATCTCCCGCTCACCATTGAAGGCACGCTCGCCGGCCGGATCGCGCAGCTTCGCGCCGAACTCGACGCGCGCGAACTACGCTTTCCGCTGCACTTCTATCTCTCCGACGAGTGGTTCACCCCGGATGGCGCAACCGCCATCGCCATCCCCTTCTATCTCGCCCACGCGCGGCTCGAGAAGCTGGAAGACACTCAGATGCTCGAGGTGGAAGGCGGCGAACACGAGTGGTGCATGCGCATCCTTCGCCACGAGGCCGGACACGCCATCGACAACGCATTCCGTCTGCGACGACGTCGTCAGCGGCAACACACGTTCGGATCGCCGAGCCAACCCTATCCGGAGTTCTATACCCCGAAGCCATACAGCAAAAGTTTCGTGCTCCATCTCGATTCGTGGTACGCGCAGAGCCATCCCGACGAAGACTTTGCCGAGACGTTTGCGGTCTGGCTGACGCCGAACAGCGAATGGCGTCAGCGGTACGCCGGATGGCGCGCGCTCGGCAAGCTCGAATACATGGACAGTCTGATGGACTCACTGCGCGGCGCGACGGCGCCGGTGCAGAACCCGGAGGAGGTCGACCCACTCAGTGGGTTGCGTTCGACACTGCGTCAGCACTATCGCAACAAGCGACGCTACTACGGTGTGGATTACCCCAACTTCTACGATCGCGACCTGCGCCGTCTGTTTTCGGACGCGCCGGAGTTCGCCAATGCGATGACAGCGGCGCAGTTCATCAATCGCATCAGACGCTCGGTCAGGCGCGTGGTCTCCGGATGGACCGGTATCTACCAGTACACGATCGATCAGGTACTCGAAGACATGATCGCGCGGTGCCGCGAGCTGAATCTCCGTCTCGCCGTGCCCGAGGATCAGGGGCGGCAGGAATTCACCGTGCTGCTGACCGTGCAGGCGATGAACTACCTGCACAGCGGCGGCCATCGGCTGTTCTTGTGAGGCGCGAGTTCCTGTGAAGAAGCTTCGCGTGCTCGCCCTCGTTCACGACCACCTCATGCCACCTGAGGACACCAGCGGCATCGACGTTCTCGAGGCCGAGTGGAAGATGGAGTACGACGTAATCGAGACACTGCGCGAGATGGGGCACGACGTGCGCGTGTTGGGGATCAGCGATAACCTCGGGAGCATTCGACCGATCGCCGGACTCTTCAAACCCCACATCGTCTTCAACCTGATGGAGGCATTCGCGGGGATTCCAACCTTCGATCAGAACGTCGTCAGCTATCTGGAACTGCTGCACCTGCCCTACACGGGATGCAATCCGCGCGGTCTGATCCTGGCTCGCGACAAAGCGCTGTCGAAAAAACTGCTCGCGTATCACCGCATTCCGGTCCCGGAATTCACGGTCGTGCGGCCGGGACGGAAGCCGACGCTCTCCAAGCGACTCCGCTTTCCGTTGATCGTCAAGTCGCTGTTCTTTGAAGCGTCTGCTGGCATCTCACAGGCGTCCGTGGTCGAGAACGAAGAACAGCTCGCGAAGCGCGCCACGTTCATCCACGAAACACTTGGCACTGCCGCGATCGCCGAAGAGTTCATCGACGGCCGTGAGATCTATGTCGGCGTGATCGGCAACGAACGGCTCGAAGTGCTGCCACCCTGGGAGATGTCGTTCGCCGGCATGCCTGAGAACCGATGGCGCATAGCGACTGAACGGGTCAAATGGAGCGCCAAGTATCAGAAGAAACACGGCATCATGACCGATCGCGCCAGGCTGGATGCCGCACTCCTCGATCGCCTGCAGCGCGTCGCCAGGCGCGCCTATCGTGCCCTCGACCTCAATGGTTACGCGCGTGTGGACTTCCGCGTCGATGAGGATGGGAAGCTCCATGTGCTCGAGGCCAATCCGAATCCCAACATGGCCTACGGTGAAGATTTCTCGGAGTCCGCCGAATCCAGCGGGATTACCTACGAACGGCTTCTCGAACGCATCATCGCGCTCGGCCTGCGTTGGGACCCGGCCCGCACGGGGTAGCGCGTTCTCCAGGGACATCGAGCGCATGTCGGTCTTTGGTCCCTGGGTCTTGGTTCTTCGTCCGTCCAAGGTCCACGGCCCTTCGTCCGAGTGATGTCACAATAAACACGTGCGCTACATCAACCGGTTCACGTCGGAGACGAAGCTCCTCGTCGATGCTCGGCTCGGCGACGACATACGAACGTGGGCACGGCAGCGGCTTGGACCGGATCCGCACGGCAGCGGCGAGTTCCAGGATCAATACGGTGTATCGAGCGTGTATCTCGATACCGATGCGTACGACGTCTACCACCGTCGCGCGTCGTTCGGACGCAGCAAGTACCGGATTCGCCACTATGAGAACGATCACGCGGCGTTCCTCGAACGCAAACTGCGCACGCGACTGCGTCTGACGAAGCGCCGCACGCGCATTCCGCTCGACGCTGTGCCAGGCCTGCGTCTCGACGATCCCGATCCGACACATCCCGCACACTGGTTTTTTCGCCGCGTCACGCTGCGACGGCTTCGACCGGTCTGCGTCATTCGCTACGCACGCACAGCCCGTATGGCCGACACGTCGGAGGGGCCGGTGCGCATGACGCTCGACGCCGAGGTCATGGCGAGTCCGACGACGCTCGTGACACTCGACGTCGGTCCATGCCGCCCTCTTGTCGAAGGGCTGATGATCCTCGAGGTCAAATACTCGGGCGTCTTTCCGCGAGTGTTCAAAGACCTCGTCGACGAGTTCCACCTGACGCCGAGGCCGGCGTCGAAATATCGTTTCGCCGTACAGACGCTGGGCCTGGCCGGCGCCGGAACGGCGACGATGAGCACGTAGTCGTCCACGTCATGGCTTTCCACACTGGCGAACGGCTGGGGCATTACGAGGTGATCTCGCTCATCGGCTCGGGCGGGATGGGCGACGTCTATCGCGCCCGCGACTCTCGGCTGGGTCGAGAGGTGGCGGTGAAGACGTTGCGGTCGGCTGGCAGCGACGCACGGGCTCGCCTGTGGCGCGAGGCGCGTGCTGCGGCAAGCGTCAGTCACCCGAGTGTCTGCCAAATCCACGACGTCGGCGAAACCTCCGACAACATCTACATCGTGATGGAGCTGCTCCAGGGCGAGCCGCTCGCCCATCGTCTCAAAGACGGTCCGCTCAACGTGGACGAGGCAATCGGGGTGACGTTGAACATCCTGGGTGCACTCACCGCGCTGCACACCCGCGACATCGTGCATCGCGATCTGAAGCCGTCGAATGTGTTCCTCACCGACTCTGGAATCAAGCTGCTGGACTTCGGACTTGCGCGCTCCCGGCAGTCAATCGCAGGCGCCGACGTGACGATCACGCAGGCCGGAACCATTGTCGGGACCCCGCGCTATATGGCCCCCGAGCAATGGAGCGACTCACCTCCCGATCCACGGAGCGACGTATTCACGACCGGCTCGCTGCTCTTCGAGATGCTCACCGGCGCGCCCGCCTTCGCCGGCGACGATCTGGTGCAGGTCTACCACAGCATCATGTCGAGCCAACCGCCACCGCTCACGGGATCGGCGGTCACCGCTGCGGTTGACGTCGTCATCCACCGCGCGCTCGAAAAGCGTCCCGACGATCGCTACGCCTCGGCCGATGCCATGGCACAGGCGCTGCGTTCCGCGGTGACGCTTGTCAACACCGGCACGCAACAAGCGCAGACGCCGGTGCGGCCCTCGACGCGCCTGATTGCGTTGCCGTTCCGCATGCTGCGGCCGGATCCCGATTTGGATTTCCTGTCATTCAGTCTTCCGGATGCGGTAGTGAGCTCACTGGCAGGTCTCGAGTCGCTGGTCGTCCGATCGACGCTTGCCGGAGCAAAGTACGTGAGCGGGGACAGGGTCGATCTCAAAGCGATCGCCACCGAGCTCGGCGTCGACGCAGTGCTGACCGGGACCTTGTTGCGCGCCGGCGACCAGGTGCGTGTGAGCGCGCAGCTCATCGAAGCCTCGTCCGGAACGATGCTGTGGTCGAAGACCGTGCAAGCGACCATGCGCGATTTGTTCGACGTTCAGGATCAGCTTGCGAGGGCCATCGTCGAATCGTTGTCGATTCCCTTGTCGAGCGGTGAGAAACGGCGGCTCACGTCCGGCTTGCCGGCGAGCGCGCGCGCCTACGAGTTCTACCTGCGGGCAAATCAGGTAAGCCACGATCCCACAATGCTCTCGGTGGCTGGCGAATTGTATCGGTCGGCCTTGGAGGAGGATCCCCAATACGCGCCGGCCTGGGCGAAGCTCGGTCGTGTCTATCGCGTGCTGGCCAAATACGGTACCGAGGCCACAGAGAATTTCAAGCGTGCTGACGAAGCCTTTCAACGCGCGCTGCAGATCAATCCCGATCTGAGCATCGCGCACAACCTGTATACCAACCTCGAAGTGGAATCGCTGGGCCGCGCGAAGGAAGCGATGGCGCGTCTCCTGACCAGGGCGCAATCGACCAGCGATCCAGAGATCTTCACCGGCCTCGTGATCGCGTGCCGGTTCTGCGGTTTGCTCGAGGCGTCGCTGGCCGCCGATCGTCAGGCACGCCGCCTCGATCCCACGGTTCGCACCAGCGTGATGTACACACACTTCATGCTCGGTGATTGGGAGCGGGCGATGGCCAGCGACACGGATACCTTGAAATGGGTCACGAACTGGACGTTGCCACTGCTTGGCCGGCAGAACGAGGCGATCGCTTCCTTTCGGGAGATGGAGTCACGGCCTTTACCGGGGACCATCCGCGACATGATGCGTGCGTGCCGGTTGGTCATGGAAGGTAATAGAGAGGAGTCGTTCAAGATCGCGCAGACGTTCTTTTACAAGCACTTCGACCCCGAAGGCCTGTACTTCACCGCGCGCGTGCTGGCCCGTCTGGACGAACCGATCGCGAGCCTTGACCTGCTCGATCGCATCGTCGGGCAGGGGTTCTACTGCTCTTCCATCCTGATGCGCGATCCGTGGATGGATTCGATTCGAGGGCGGTCGCGCTTCGCCGAAGTCGTTCGCCGCGCCGACGAGCGAACCCGCGAAGCGCACGACGAGTTCATCCGCCTCGACGGCCATCGGCTGCTTGCCCTCAATGCCTGACCTGCGAGATTTTCCGCGGCGCTGCGAAACATTTCCCACGCCGATGGGTTACGCTCGAAGGATAAGGGCGTCTTCCTCCGGATTTTCAAAGCGATCAGCGGGGCTCAGTCTTTGCAGTCCAACCAACCACGTCTCATGCGATACGGAATCCTCGTAACTGCAACCTTCGCCTGGATCGCGAGTGTGGGCGCCGGTCTCTCCAGTCAGCGTCTGCCGGCAGCGCTCCTCCGCAATCATCCCGCTATTTCCTACGAGCGAGCGCCCGTCACGAACGCGATCTCCGAGTTGAGCGCGCGACTGCGTGCCGGTGAGGTGACGCTGGAGTCCAAGGGACCCAGCGGCTATCTCGAATCGCTCCTGAAAGCATTGCACGTTCCGATCGAGTCGCAGGTGCTGGTGTTCTCCAAAACGAGCTTCCAGGCGCCGCGAATCAACCCGAAGAACCCGCGCGCAATTTATTTCAACGACACGGTGTCGGTCGGCTGGGTACGAGGCGGTCCTGTGCTCGAGGTGATCGCTCAGGATCCGAAGCAGGGCACCATCTTCTACACCCTCGAGCAGACACAGAGCGGCGTGCCGCAGTTCGAGCGCAACGACACCTGCATCTCGTGCCACACCTCCGACGCCACCCAGAACGTGCCCGGTCCATTCGTGGGCAGCGTATTCCCCGGTGTCGATGGCATCACGATGTATGGGCCGGCCTACACGACCGACCATCGCAGCCCGTTCGAGTTGCGCTGGGGCGGCTGGTATGTGACCGGCACCCACAAGGCCACGCGTCACATGGGAAACGCCGTCGCCACCGACCCGTCGGATCTCGCGGCGATGGTGACGCCTGCCACGGTTCACGTGACCAGCCTCGAAGGCCGGTTCGACATGACCGGCTATCTCTCACCGCACAGCGACATCGTTGCGTTGCTGGTGCTCGAGCATCAGGCGCAGATGCTCAATCTGATTACGCGCGTCGGCTGGGAAGCGCGCGCAGGCGCAGCCGATGCCGGTCGTCCGCTCGACCAGGCGGCCGCGCAACTCGTCGACTACATGCTGTTCGTGGATGAAGCGCCGCTGCCCGGGCCTGTCGCAGGAACGTCCTCGTTCGCAAAGGAGTTCAGCGCCGCGGGACGTCGCGATAGCCGTGGCCGATCGTTCAAGGATCTCGATCTGAATCGGCGGCTGTTGAAGTATCCGTGCAGCTATCTGATCTACTCAGAGCCATTTGACGCGATGCCGCCCGCTGCCAGGGCCGCCGTCTACGCGCGGCTGTGGGAAGTGCTTTCCGGACGCGAGCAGAGCGAGCGATACAACGTGCTCAGTGCCGCTGACCGTCAGGCGATTCTCGAGATACTGCGGGAAACGAAACCCGACCTGCCGGAGTACTACGCCACGAGCGGATAGCACCAATTCCGTCTCGTCCACACCAGTCGCTGCTGAAGTCGAGTACGCGTCGCTGGGCTTGACACGTCTTTGGACGATTGCGTCAGATCGGCATCGGCATGTTTGCCACCGCTCAGCCCCCCTCGTCAGCCGCCCGAACGATCAACACGACCGCGTCAGTCCGCGCGCTAGTCCTCGCAACGATCTCGTTCGCGCTGTCATTCGCCGCTTGGGGATTGATCGGTGGACTGGCATCAGTCTTCACCGGTCTTTACCAGCTGAACGCCTCGCAGACCGCGCTGTTGGTGGCGATTCCGGTGCTCCTCGGTTCACTGGCGCGCCTGCCGATGGGGATTCTGACGGATCGATTCGGCGGACGAATTGTCTTCACCGCGCTCCTCGTATTCTCCTCGGTCGCGGCGTTGGTCGTTGCGGCGACGGTCAGCTATAACTCGCTGCTGGCCGCTGCGTTCCTGATCGGCATGGCCGGGTCATCGTTCGCCGTTGGTGCGGCCTTCGTATCACGGTGGACGTCGACGGCGCAGCAGGGTACCGCGCTCGGCATCTACGGCCTCGGCACGATTGGGCAATCACTGGCTGTCTTCGTCGGTCCGGTGGTTGCCGCACGTGTCGGCTGGGAGGTGGTGTTTCAAGGAACGGGCGCGATCCTGTTCTTGTGGGCGGGGCTGTATTTCGTGCTGGCGACGAACCCACCCCAGAGCGCCCGTCCGGCCAGCATCGCTGCCATGACCGCGGTGCTTCGCAGCGCGCCGAAGGCGTGGCTGCTCGGCACGTTCTATTTCCTGACATTCGGTGGTTTCGTCGCCTTCTCGATCTATCTGCCAACGCTGCTGCGCACACAGTTCGGTCTGACTCCGGCTGATGCGGGCTTTCGTGATGCCGGTTTTGTCGCGGCGGCGACGCTGATGCGACCTGTCGGGGGCTGGCTGGCAGATCGGATCGGCGGCGCACAGGTGCTGTCATGGGTGTTCGGCGGCATCGCTCTGTTTGCGTTGCTCCTGACATGGCCGTCGATCGTGCCCTTCACTGTCGGCGCGCTGTTGTGCGCGTTGCTGCTGGGGCTGGGCAACGGCGCGGTGTTCAAGCTCGTTCCCGAACACTTCCCCAAGGACACCGGCACCGTCACTGGTCTCGTCGGCGCGCTTGGCGGTCTTGGCGGATTCTTCCCTCCACTGGTGCTGGGCGTGTTCCGGGATCAGTTCGGTGTGATCTGGCCTGGGTTCGTGTTCCTCGCCGCCACCGCGCTGGTGCTGCGAATGGCGAATGCGCGGGTGTTCCGTCCGAGCGACATCGAATGGACGCGCACGCTGCCGGTCACCGCGCGGCAGGCGCTCGAACGTGTGCGGGCAGCAGCATGGGCCGTCCTCGTCACCGCCGCGCTCGCCGCCGCCATCGTCGTCGGGTCGCGCAATCTGCAGCAGTTCGATGCCGCCCTCGTCGGCTACACCTTCGCGACGCTCTTTGCCGCGTTCGGTATCAGCTATCGCTATGCGATGTGGCTGCACCGGCCACCGACGCGCATGTACTGGCGCCGTGGATGGGAAGCGTTCTTCTCACGGCGATCCCTGGGCCTCAACACGCTGAGTCTCGGGCGACGCGCGCTCGTGGAGTTTGCGGCGAACGCCTACATCTTCAAACGCGGCCGGCTGCGCGGGCTTGCGCACTGGCTGATCATGTGGGGCTGCGTGCTCGCCGCAGCGATCACCTTCCCGCTGGTGTGGGGATGGATTCATTTCGAAACCGTCCCTGGTGACCTCAACACCTACCGCGCGTTCGTGTTCGGCATCGCGACCCAGGACTTTCCCATCGAATCATTTGTGGCCTTCGTTATCTTTCATGGCCTGGTCTGGTCCTCGTTCCTGGTGATCGCCGGTGTGATGCTCGCTTTCAGACGACGGATGATCGATCACGGCGCCGTGGCCGTGCAGCAGTTCGGTCAGGACATGCTCCCGCTGCTGCTATTGTTCGCGATCAGCGTGACCGGACTGATGTTGACGGCGAGCTACACATGGATGGCCGGGTACGCGTATGAGTTCCTCGCCATTCTCCATGCCGCAATCGTCATCGCGACCCTGCTGTGGCTACCGTTCGGCAAGCTGTTTCACGTCTTTCAGCGTCCAGCGCAGCTCGGTGTCGGTTTCTACAAGGACGCCGGTGCCCGCGATCGACAGGCGTTATGCCGGCGCTGCGGACAGCCGTACGCATCGGTGCCGATGGTTCGCGATCTCACCGTCGTCGAGCAGGAGCTGGGGTTCCGCTACGAGCTGCCGGATGGGGGCCATTACCAGGAGATCTGTCCGCGATGCCGGCGCGCGCTGTTCGGACTGGCACAGGGTGCATTGTGGCGTCGTCCTTTGAACGTGAATGAGCGGGAGGCAGGCTAGACACGTGGCGCAGATTCCGGTCGATCCCCTTCGCATCATCGAACGCTTCGGTCCACATCTGTCGTCGATGGCTGGCACGCGTCTGTCCACAAGCATCGAACCCGATCGTCTCGTGAAGACGCACTGCTGCTTCTGTGGACAGCAGTGCGGCATCCAGCTCAAAGTCCGCAACAACGAGGTCATCGGCTTCGAACCATGGGAGGACTTTCCGTTCAATCGCGGCATGCTGTGCCCGAAAGGCGTGAAGCGCTACCTGCAGGGCTCACATTCCGATCGGCTGACGACGGCGCTGCAGCGTGATTCCTCGTCGCCATCGGGCTTCAGTCCGCTGCCGTACGCCGATGCCATCGCGCGAGTGGCCGGCGAGATCGCGCGCATTCAGAGAACGCACGGACCGGGTGCCGTCGCCGTGCTTGGCGGCGCGAGCCTGACGACCGAGAAGACCTATCTGCTCGGGAAGTTTGCGCGCGTCTGCCTGAAGACGCCGTTCATTGACTACAACGGCCGGCTGTGCATGGTCAGCGCTGGTGCGGCGAACAAAAAGGCGTTCGGGATCGATCGCACGACAAATCCATGGTCGGACATGGTCGGCACTGACGTGATCTGGGTCGCCGGGTCGAACGTCGCCGAGTGCTCGCCGATCACGACGAACTACATCTGGCAGGCTCGCGAGCAGGGTGCAAAGGTCATCGTCCAGGATCCGCGTATCACACCGATCGCTCGCACCTGCGACCTGTATTTACCAATCACGCCGGGCCGCGACGCCGCGCTCTTCGCTGGCGTGCTGCAGATCATGATCGAGCGCGACTGGCTCGATCATGAGTTCATCAATCGTTGCACGGTCGGCTTCGAGCAGGTAGCGGAGTATTGCCGCGAGTGGACGGTGGAGCGCACCGCCGAGGTCACCGGCGTCCCGCAGCGTGCGGTAATGCAGGCCGCCGAGTGGTGGGGCACGGCGAAGACCAGTTTTCTCTTTCACGCGCGCGGAATCGAGCACCACTCCAACGGTGTGCAGAATTCGCTCGGCACGATCAATCTCGTACTCGCGTCAGGCCGGATAGGCAAGCCGAAGAGCGGGTACGGCACGATCGTCGGCCAGGCCAACGGCCAGGGCGGCCGCGAGCACGGCCAGAAGTGCGACCAGCTCCCGGGCTTGCGCGATATCAGCAATCCTGAGCACCGGCGCTACATCGCCGGCGTCTGGGGAATTGACGAAGCCGACTTGCCCGGTCCGGGCGTTGATGCGCTGGAGCTCTTTCGCAAGATCGACCGGGGCGAGATCAAATGTCTGATCTCGATGTGCTTCAATCCGAAAGTCTCTCTGCCCGACACCGCGTTCGTCACACGCTGCCTCGACAAGCTGGAGTTCTACACCGCGATTGATTTCTTTCTGAATGACACCGCCTGGCACGCTGACGTCGTACTGCCAGGCAGCTTGCACGAAGAAGACGAAGGCACCGTGACGCAGGTCGAGGGCCGAATCATCAAGATCAACAAGGCCGTCGACTGCCCCGGCGACGCACGCCAGGACTGGCGCATCGTTCAGGACATTGCGCTCGCGCTCGACAGGCCGGCAGGCTTCACCTTCACTGAACCGCGTGAGATCTTCGAGGAACTGCGGGTCGCCAGCAAAGGCGGTGTGGCGGACTATTCGGGCGTTACCTACGAGAAAGTCACGCAGCAGCTCGGCGTCTTCTGGCCCTGCTACAGCAACGACCCGCGCACCGGCATACCGACTCCCGATCATCAGGGCACACCGCGTCTCTTCGAACGAGACAGTTACAACCCGGTGGCGAAGGGCGCGGGGCCCTTCTATTTCCCCGACGGTCGCGCGCGATTCAACGTCGCGGATTATCGTCCGCCTGTCGACGATGCGAGTGCGGAGTATCCGATTTATCTCACCACGGGGCGCGTGGTGAGCCAGTTCCTGTCCGGGACGCAAACGCGGCGGATCGGGCCACTGGTC
>DATCXH010000006.1:0-8566 GCA_036565925.1 Vicinamibacterales bacterium | reverse complement strand
CTCGCGCGCCTGCCGCCACTGATACAAGGCCTGTTCAAACATCGTGAACAATCGATCGGCGATCGCCCTTTCCTCGAGCGAGAGACGATGACGTTCGTTTGGCTTGTTCCGCAAGTCAACGGTCGCGAAACTCACCTGATCTCGAACCACGCGATAATTCGTCACCACTTCGAACAGATGGGACTGAAATGGAAACTGCGTGCGGAGATCGGTCATTTCGATAAAATCCGAATACGCGTTCCGGATCACGTCTGACGTCAGTTGATCGGATTGGCGCTCCGGTTCCTGAAGAAATGAGACCCAGGCCACACCGAACGCGGCGATCGAGATGAGTAACGCCGCGACATCGAGCGGTTTCTGGATGATGACCCCGCGAATACGCTTCCACATGTTCATCTCCGATCACGAACCGCTGAGGTTCGACGGATATTAGAACCACGCTTTCCGCGTATCAAGAGCTCGAGTCTTCAGGCACCGGTTGCGGCAAACCTGGCATCACGGCAATCCCAAATGCGGTGGACACCGGCCGCGACTGGCCAGCCGTCACAGCTGATACGTGTTTCAATGGGGGGGTCTGACACGCGCGCGACCTGCAGATAGCACCTCAATGCTGCAAATTGGTTAAGTTCTTGCGTACCAAACGCGCGCTCAGCAGGTTAGACTGCTAGTGGTAACACCTCACTCTTGAAGAGGGATCGACCATGAGTTCACGTTCGCGCATTCGAGGCCTTGCCTATGTTTGCCTCGTTTTCTTCCTAGGAATCGGATCCCCAGTTCCAGCATCGGCCGATGACGCCGGCGAAGCTGCTGCTGCCGCACAGCAACAGCCGCAGGCAACAACTGACTATCGACCCATCCGGCGGCTCGGAGGTGCCACGCGTTTTACCAGACCTGTCAACACCGTTGACGCACTGCAGAAGATGTTTTCGCCAGCGCGCATCCAGAGCGATGTCCGCGCAGTGCTCGAGATGGATAACCTCGGCGCAAACACCGCGGAGGTCAACAAGATCCTCGCGGGCGGCATGGTGATGGAAACGACCATCGCGCCTGGGACACGGATCGAATGGATGGCGCTCCGTCGGTCGGGCAAGCCGGCCACCGTGACGAGAGTGCAATGGGCGGGTGACAAGCCACTCGAGGGCTATCAGTTCGTCATCGACAACCTATCGGAGACGTTGACCTTCTTCGTGCCGAAGATCTGCGGCAACATCTCACTCCTCAGCCGTGAGCCGAGCCGCGAAGCAGCGCGGCGCGCCGAGGAAGCGCGCGCGGCCGCAGCCGCGAAGGCAGCCGCAGAAGAAGCTGCGCGGAAGGCTGATGACGCGCGCAGGGCAGAAGAAGCCCGCAAGGCTGAAGAAGCGCGAAAGGCTGCGGAGGCCCAAAGGGCCGAAGCGGCGCGCAAGGCCGACGAGGCCGCGAAGGCAGAGGCCGCCAAGAGGGCGGCGGAGGCTGCGGCGAAGAAAGCCGAAGAGGATCGCCTGGCGGCCGAAGACGAAGCGCTGACACTCCGACCGTTCTTCGCCGGGTACTTTGGTAAGCAACAGCGGCAGTACGACGAAGACGATCCGGCGGGCCTCGGATTCACCCATCCCGATAACACCGTGTCGGCATTCGGCGACGCGCTGTTCGGCGTCAAAGGCGGCATGCAGGTCCGTGTCTTCGGAGACTTCGAGACCGGCTTCATGTTCACGCCGGCGATTGGTGTCGCGATCAACCTCGAGGAAACCGATCGCACAAGCCTCTTTGGTGATCTCGAAGTGGGCTACACCTTCGCGCGCGGAATTTCGCTCGGCACCGGCCTCACGCTCTGGGACTGGACGCATGGCGACCAGTTCACGTTTGGATGGCTCGGCACGGCTGGGTTCCCGGTGTGGAAGAACACGACAAAGCGGCACAGGCTCGACGCGAGCTTCGAGTGGCGTCAGTTCTTCGATCGCATGAGCGACCCCGATGTGAACTATCAGTTCTGGGGCGGTCTGCGGTACATGTTCAAGTAAGAGGAAGCGAAGGTTTGCGGAAATAGCGGATCAACACGGAGTAACGGAGAAGCGGAGTGATTTGAATCACTGCTCTCCGTTGCTCCGGTGCTCCGTGTAAAACCGTTACCTCCGAGAGCTCCGTCTCTCTGATAGATCACAGTCACACGCTCTTCATCTCGTCATAGTCAGCCGGCGTATCCACATCCCTCACACATCCTTCGTCATCCACAGGCACGTTCACGATCTCGTGTTCGTGCGCGCGCACCACTGATTTCGCACCGACATCGAGCCCCGCGCGACGGATCTCGTCGAACACAGCACGATCGAAGATGACGGGATGACCGTGCCGATCGCCGATCGCCGGACGAACGATCGGTGCTCGCGAGCGGCGCCACTCGTCGATCACGGCGATCACCGTCGAGACACGGACGAGCGGCACATCGACGAGGGTCATCATCAGCGCCTCGGTCCGCGCGGACAGCACCGCATCCATGCCGGCGAGCAGTGACGACAACTGACCTCGAGATGGATCGGGATTGCGAACGATGCGAGGTGAGGGCCTAACACGATCGCGCGCCAACGCCTCGAGCACCGCGTCGTGGTGCCGGCCAGTCACGATGACGAGGTCTTCGACATCTGCCGCCCGCAGCGTGCGCACGATGCGGGCAATGAAACTGTCAGCGCTGTCAGGTGTGACGAGCGCGGCCTTCGGCGCGCCCATGCGCGAGGAGTCGCCGGCGGCAAGAATCACAGCGGAGAGCACGCGCCATGGTAACGCCATGGCGCGCCATGGTAATGCTATGGCGCGCCACGGTGCGCCATCCTGATATGAAGCCCTGCTATTCGTATAACTTACGGTCAGCCAACGGCTTTGGGCGTGCTTGACTTCGCAGAGGCGTCTTCCCTACACTGGCCCAGCTTCTGGCGAAGCATCGGAGGGACACGGCTATGCCGACCGGCACAATCGCTCGCCTGCTCATCGACAAGGGCTTCGGCTTCATTCGCGATGAGAGCGGTATCGAGCACTTCTTTCATCGCAGCGCCGTACGCCAGGCGGTTTTCGAGCTGCTGCGCGAGGGACAGCGTGTGGAGTTCACGGCGGAGGAATCCACCAAGGGCCCACGCGCCGGAGACGTTCGTCTCATCGAAGGCTGAGCCCCGCGCCCGGGGATAACCGGCACTGGAAGCCGGCTAAAATCCACGTCGCCGCCCGTCGCTCCCGCCCTCACGCAATCCCGAGTCTACGAGAACCAGCGGCGCCACACGGATGACGACTTCAGTGTGCCCGTCGCGGGGTGCAGCACACGCACCTCGTCGGCGGCGACACGCGCAAAGTCCTGATCCGCGGTCAGCACGAGTGCCGACATGCCGCGAGCGCGGACGATTCGCTGGAGATCTGCGCCAAAACGCGCGGCCTCTTCGGGAGCGAGCGTCGCGTTTGGATGCTCGGCCAGCAACACGGCCGGACTCATCGCCAGCGCCCGGCCCAACCGCAAACGCAAACGGCCGAGCGGTGGCAGGATTCCGCTCTGACGCTCGAGATCCGATCGGTCGAATCCGATTTCCTCGGCGAGCGCAGCCACGCGCGTCTTGAGGTCCGCAGAGAGATCCTCAACCGACAACGAATACGGGATCGCCAGGTTCTGCTCGACCGTGAACTGCTCGACCAGCACCGCACGCTCCGTCAGCAGGCCAAAGCGATCGAGTGTCTGCAGCCAGGACTCGCGATCGGCGATCGCGGTCGTGAGCTGACCGAAGACCCTGATCTCACCACTGTCCGGCACGATGGCGGCGGTGATCAGATCGACGAGAATCTCCGCCGTCATGCGGTCGAACCCGCAGAGGGCGAGCGTCTGGCCCTGGTGCAGATCCAGCGACTCGATCCGCAGCGGCCGCAAGCTGCGATAGTCCTTGGTGATGTTACGAATCTGAACGAGGCTGTCAGCCGGCGGCATGTCGATGTCGTGCCGCGTGCAACCGCTGCCAGCATTCCGACGGCAGGGTGGAACTTCCGATCGACACACCATGCACAGGGTCGCCATGGTAATCGGAGCCGCCGGTGATCAGCAGACCGAGATCGTCGGCCAGACGGTGATACCGCTCCGCAGCGACCGCGTCGTGATCGGAGTGATAGGCCTCGAGTGCATCGAGACCAGCGTCGCGCAATGCGGGAATTCTCGCGTCGATCCGCGTTCGTCCGGGATGCGCCAGCGACGCCAGTCCGCCCGCACGATGAATTGTCTGAATGACCATCTCAGGGGATGGCCCGGACCTTGGTACGAACGCCGGTTGATCGGAACCGAGCCATTTGTCGAACGCTTCACGCGTGTCGGCGACGTGACCAGCAGCCACCATCGCGCGTGCGACTTGTGGTCTGCCGATCGCACGGCCGCTCTGCTGCCCGACTACAGCCAGCGCGTCGCTCAGATCGATGGGCATCCCGAGTTCGGCCAGCCGTCCCGCGATCGCGTGCACACGATCGACACGCGTGCGTCGTTGCGCGGAGAGAAAGTCCAGAAACGACGGATCGGTTGTCCGAAGGAAGTAGCCAAGCACGTGAACGTCGCGGCCGTCTTCGACGGCAGTGATCTCGATACCAGGAATGGCGTCGATGCCGCGCTCGGCGGCGCGCACACGCACCTCGTCGACTGACGCGGTCGTGTCGTGGTCGGTCGCTGCCATCACGGAAACGCCTGCAGCGGCAGCCTGCTCGACGAGCTCGAGCGGACTGCAACGGCCGTCGGATGCGGTGGTATGAAGGTGGAGGTCTACCCGGCTCACCCCTCGACTATAGCTCGGGGTGACCCTGAGCTTCGTCGAAGGGTCACCGCGCGCTCACGCGGGCAGTGGCAGCCGACGAGCGCGTGCCGCGGCGTGTGCGGCCTTGTCGTTTGACGAGGGCCCGGTATTCGCGAATCAGCAGATCGAGATGATCGCGCTCTTCGTCGGCGAACTCGAGGAAGATCTGTTTGCCTTCCGAGTCCTCGAACCGCTCGCCATACTTCTTGAAGAACCGATGCGAGCCGCGCTCGCAGCGAATGCCGATCATCAATGCCTGCTGATCGTTGACGCCGCGCATCAGGCGATCGGCGCCTTCAGCGAACAATCCATTCGCGGCGCCTTTGAAGAACAGGAACGTCGGCCGTGATTCGAGCTGCGGATCGCGACGCAGCAGCTCGGCATAGCGCGTCTCGAGCTTGCCGAGATGTTCCTTCTCCTCCAAGGCAAGGTCCTGGAACACTTTTCGACCGCGCGCGTCTTTCGTCACCTTTGCCGCACGCGTGTAGAAATCGAGACCGCTGCGTTCGGTCGCAATCGCTATGCGCAGCGCATCACGCGCAAACACGAGATCGGTGTGACCGCCCTCGAGGCTCGACGTGCGCCCAGTGCGACACTCCTCGCACGTGCCATAGATCTGGACGACGCTCTGCGAGGCGCTGAAATTTCTGGCCGCGGCGACTTCCTCGACGAGCCCCTCGATGTCGGAGCTCAGGAACTCGAACGATCGATGACAGGTTTTACAAATGAGATGGAAATGGCGCGGCTGACGGTATGAGTGCTCGAAGCGGAATCGGCCTTCGCCGAAATCGACCTTGCGAGCGATGCCAGCGTCCACCATCCACTGCAGAGTGCGGTAGACGGTGGCGCGGCTGATGCGGTGGTCCTCTTTGCGGATCAGATCGACGAGATCGTCAGCGCTGAGATGACCTTCCTGACGCAGGAAGACGTTGACAATCTGCTCCCGCTTGCTGGAGCGCTTGCCGCCGGTGGGCGTCAGCCTGCTGAGATCAGGGAGGGAACTCACGAAGGACCCTGACCTTTCCCTGAGAGGTTAAACGCTAAACGAAGAACCGCAGCCACACGTCGACGTCGCGTTGGGATTCTTGATCGTGAATCCACCGCCCGTTACCGTGTCGACGAAATCGACTTCGGCGCCCTTGAGATAACTGACGCTGACCGGATCCACGAACAGCCGCACGCCGTTCGACTCGTAGACCTGGTCGCCTGAGCCACCGGCTTCCTCGATCATCAGACCGTATTGGAAGCCCGAGCACCCACCGCCCTGCACGAACACGCGCAGACCGCTGCCCGTCTTGCCTTCCTCAGCCAGCAGCTCGTTGATCTTCGTTGCCGCTGTAGGGGACACGTTAATCATCGACATTTCTCCCGATGGCGGTTGTCGTTACACACGTACCACCGACCTGAATTATACCGTCCGGCGGAAAGGCTCGGCAAGCACTTCCACCCTTGGTTGCAGGTCTATCTTACTCAGCGGCCACTACTTACCTACTGCAGCCAGCTCCAGCGCCGACGCCTGCTCCACATCTTTGTGCAAGCTGTGCCCATGGGCGTCCATGGTCACGATCGCGGGAAAATCCTCGATCGTCAGATGCCACATCGCCTCAGGCGTGCCGAACTCCATTAGTGAGACGCCATCGACGCCCTTGATGGTGCGGGCGTAGAACTGAGCCGCACCACCAATCGCGTTCAGGTATACGGCACCCGCTTCCTGCAGCGCCGCGAGCGTCTTGCCGCCCATGCCGCCCTTGCCGATGACCGCTCGCACGCCGAACCGCTTGATGATGTCGCCCTGATACGGCTCTTCACGAATACTCGTCGTCGGTCCCGCAGCGGTGACCCGCCACGCATCTCCCTCCTTCTTGACGACCGGACCGCAGTGATAGATCACGCCACCGCGTAGATCGACCGGTGGCTCGTGCGACATCAAGTGATGGTGCACGGCGTCACGGCCGGTGTAGGCACGACCAGAGATGAGCACGACATCGCCGACCTTGAGCGATCGCACCTGCTCCTCCGTCAGCGGCGTCCGCAGCACGACTTCACGTCCGGTACGCGGGAAGCCAGACTGATCGGCCATATGGACGACGGGTGTCGAGGCGTCGCGATAGAGCCAGCGCTTAATCTCGCCGCTGTGTGCATCGAGCACCACGCCGAGGCGACGATACGCCCAGCAGTCGTAGGCGACCGAGACAAAGAAGCTTGCCGGCAGCCGGTTCAGCGCGCCGATTTTGCAGCCGATGAGAGAGATGCGGCCGCCGAACCCCATCGTGCCGATACCGAGCGTGTTCACCTCGCCCATGATCGACGCTTCGAGATCGGCCAGGCGTGGATCCGAATTCACATCGTCGAGGGTACGGAACAGCTGTTCTTTCGCGTGTACGTAGCCGGAGGTGCGGTCGCCACCAATGCAGACACCGATGGCGCCCGGCGCGCAGCCCTTGCCCTGTGCATGCCACACCGCATGGAGGATGCACTTGCGCACGCCGTCGATCGACCGATCGGCGCGGCCAAGGTTCGGCAACTCCTGCGGCAGCGAGTACTGCGCATTCATGTTCTCGCAGCCGCCGCCCTTGAGAATCAGCTTTACTTCGATCTCGTCATCGTTTTCCCACTGCTCGAAGTGGATGATCGGTGTGCCGGGACCGAGGTTGTTGCCGGAATTTTCGCCGGTGAGGGAGTCCACTGAGTTCGGCCGCAGCTTGCCGCGTTTGGTGGCCTCCGCGACGGCCTCGCGAATCATCTTCTTCATCGCGATCTGATTCGCGCCGACCGGTGTCTTGACCTCGAATGTCGGCATGCCAGTGTCCTGGCAGATAGCGCCTTCCTCGTCGGCGGCGAGGTCGATGTTCTGTGCGATGACAGCGAGTGCCTGAGAGGACTGCGTGCCGTCGCGCTCCTGACCCATGGCGACCCGCATCGCCGCCCGTACATCAGGTGGCAGATCGGTCGACGTACGCACGACCAGGGCAAGCACGCTGTCGAAAAAAGCTGATGGCATCTGCCCAGTATAATTTGAGGTGATGGCCCGGATCGAACGCGATCCGCTGGGCGAATACGCCGTCCCCGACGATGCCTACTACGGCGTCCAGACGGCACGTGCGGTCGAGAACTTTCCGATCAGCGGCCTGCGCGCGCCGGCGCCACTCATCACCGCCACCATTTTCATAAAAAAGTCTGCGGCGCAAGCAAACGTGGCGCTCGGTCGTCTCGACGCGAAGATCGGCGGCGCGATCATTCAGGCCGCGGACGAGATTCTCAAAGGCTCGCTCACCGACCAGTTCATTGTCGACGTGTACCAGGCAGGCGCCGGCACGTCGCACAACATGAACGTCAACGAGGTGCTGGCCAATCGCGCGTCAGAAATTCTCGGCGGCGCGAAAGGCGAATATCGGCTCGTCCACCCCAACGATCACGTCAACATGGGACAGTCCACCAACGACGTGTTCCCATCGGCGACCCGAGCCGCGCTCCTGCTTGGCCACGGAGCGCTTGTCGACGCTGCTCGAGCTTTGGCGGCGTCCTTGCAGCGTAAGTCTCGTGAGTTCGCGAGTGTCCTCAAAGTCGGCCGCACGCATCTGCAGGATGCGGTGCCGATGACGCTCGGGCAGGAATTCGGCGGCTACGCTGCCTGCCTCGACCGCGGGGCCGACGATGTGGTGCGCGCGGCGGAACAGTTGAAGGAGATGAACCTCGGAGCGACTGCAGTCGGCACGGGGCTCAATGCCGGCGAAGAGTTCAGCGGCCGCGTCGTGAAGTACCTCGGCACCAGCATCGATATTGAGCTC
>DATCXH010000062.1:0-4909 GCA_036565925.1 Vicinamibacterales bacterium | reverse complement strand
CAGCTCAATGTGACGCCGATCGCCCGCTGGGAGCTGATCCTCGGCAAGATGCTGCCGTACGCCCTGATCGGGTTCATCGACATCCTGCTCGTCGTCCTGGTGGCGGTGTTCTGGTTCGAGGTCCCGCTGCGTGGCAGCTTCGCGCTTCTCCTGGTGATGTGCGGCGTCTACCTCCTGACCACGCTGGGCCTGGGGTTGTTCGTGTCCACGATCTCGAGCACGCAACAGCAGGCGATGATGACAGCCTCGTTCTTCTTCCTGATCCCGATGGTGTTTCTCTCGGGATTCGTTTTCCCGATCGAGAACATGCCGACGGTTGTACAGCCGGTCACGTATCTGATTCCGCTGCGCTACTTCCTAATCATCCTTCGCGGCATTTTCCTCAAAGGTGTCGGCCTGGAGACGTTCTGGCCTGACGCCCTCGCGTTGCTTGGCTGGGGCGTCGGCATCCTCACACTCGCGACGCTGCGTTCGAGCAAGCGGGTGGCCTAGGCTAGCTGGTAGGCGGTAGCTGGTAGCAGCTAACGACGCGGCTGAGCCTTGTTGTGGACACTCCAACTATGTCGCGCGTATGGCACGTGCCAAATCCCTCGAAATATCGCGGCTTTGCAGCGTGTGCTGATCTGGCATGGCGCTTGGAAAACTACGGTGCAGAGCCCGAGAGGGCATCGTTACAAAGGAGACAAGCCATGAAACGGATCGCCGCCGCAGCAGCAACGCTGGTATTGGGCGTGACGATGTGCACCGCAACCGCGCAGGCACAGGAGCGGGAGCGCTTCACCAACGCGCTGCGGCCGATCGCAGCGCCCTCGAACGCCGCCCGCACTGAGCGAGGAGCGCCTTGGCAGAATTCGCGCGCCTCGGATCGCGGTATCGCACGCTCGCAACGCGAGAGAGTCTACGACCGCGACCGAGTGTATGACCGTGAGCGCGACAGGGTCTATGAAACCGATCGACGCGAGGATCCCTCGTGGGGCGAGAGCGCGATGATCGTTGGTGGCACCGCCGCGGCCGGCGCAGGTGTCGGCGGCCTCATCGGCGGCACGAAAGGCGCGCTGATTGGCGCAGCGATAGGTGGCGGAGGCGCGGCGATTTACGAAGGCACTCGTCGTCGCTAACCGTCGAACAAGATGCGCAGGGTCCGGCGTGACGTCCCCGGCCCTGCGTGTCAGTCGTAGCGAAGCGCGACGAGCGCATCGACTCTCGATGCTCGATACGCCGGTAGCCACGTTGCCAAGGTAGCGACTGCCGTCAGACCCACAAGGGCGGCGGCAACTGTGATCGGATCGGTCGGCGATACTCCGTAGAGGCGCGCGGTGAGAAGCCGGATCACCGCCACCGACAAGATGCCTCCGGCGACGATTCCTAAAACCACCAGCCAGCATGTCTCACGGGCGATCATGCCCATCAGCATTCCGTGTTGTGCCCCGAGGGCCTTCCGAACGGCGAGCTCATTCGTTCTTCGAGCAATGCCGTACGAGAGCACACCATAGAGGCCGATTGCCGTGAGTAGCGCCGCGACCACGGCGAACGCGGTCGAGAGCTGCGCGAGCATGCGGTCCTGAGCGACCCTGGCGCCGATGGCGTCGTTCAACGTCTTTGCATCCGTCACGCGCATATTCGGCTCGGTCCGTGCGAGCGCCGCACGCGCCTCAGAAATCACTGGCGCATCTACGCGACGAGGCACGATCAGGAACGTGACGTTATTGACCGTCGCAGCCGGCTGAGTCACCGGTGTGTAGAAGCGATGCTCGATGTCACCGCGAAGATTGCGCTGGCGGGAGTTCTTGACCACGCCGATGATTTCGTACGTCCGGCGTTCATCGGCGTACATCTGCGTGATGTGCAGGCCGAGAGGATTCCGGCCGTCAAAAAACCTCCTGGCGAATTGCTCATTGATCACGGCGACCATGCGTCCGGCGGCGATATCCTGTTCCGAGACCTCGCGGCCGAGGATCACGGGAATGCCGAGCGTCGAGAAATACGCAGGGCCGACGGCGTCGTAGGCGGAGCCAGTATCACCACGTCCCGTCGGTGTGTATCCTTCGACCGTGATTTGATCGCCGTTATCCGTTCCTCCGAAGAGACCGTTGTTCGAGAAGGTGACCGCGCGCACCGACGGCAGTTCCCGCACCCGTGCGAGCATCTCGGCAAACGCCGCCGACTGCCGCGCCGGTTCGTAGCCGGCAGTCTGTGCATCGACACGCACCGTGCTGAGACCGTCTCGCGCGTAGCCGAGATCGACTTGTTGGAGATTGAACAACGTGCGTGCGAGTAAGCCGGCGCCGACGAGCAGCGGTACAGAAAGCGCCAACTGGCCTACGACAACCGTCTTGCCGATTCGCAACCAGGTCGCCGACCCCGCGACGCCCCGCCCTTCGCGCAGACCCTGTGCGATGTGTGTGTGCGTGATCCGCAGGGCGGGTAGTAGACCGAGCAGTAATCCCACCGTGAGCGTCAGCGCTACGACGAAGCTCACGGTACGGAGGTCGGCAGACGCGGGCAGCGTGATCGTCGGATCGCCAACGAGCCACAGCAATCCACTCCGAAAGAACGCTGCGGTCATGAGTCCGACGATGCTGCCGGCGATCGCCAGGCACAGACTCTCTGTCAGCAACTGACGTATGAGCCGGCCGCGGCTGGCCCCGAGTGCGAGACGCGTCGTGATCTCCCGATTGCGCGCTGTCGTGCGCGCAAGAAGCAGATTGCCGAGATTTGAACAGGCGATGAGCAAAACCACGCCGGCAGCACCGAGCATTACTGACAGCGGCTCGGCGAACGCGCCGCGGACCGACGACGCGCCCATTCCCGCCGGAGTAGCAACGAGATTCTGCTGGCGATATCGCGTGCGAGCGGTGACGTCGGCAATGGACTCGTAGTACGGGATGAGACCTTGCTGGAATACCAGGTTCGCGCTTGCCTGTGCGGTCTCGGGCGACACGCCCGGCGCGAGACGGCCGAACACGTGGAGCCACATGAGTTTCTCAACGCTTCCGGGCGCGTCGTGGAGCCAGTCGCGGCCGGGCAGCACCGTGGCCTGCATCGCGAGCGGGATCCAGGCATCCGGCCGCTCGCCGACCGTCTCGCCAAAGAAGGACGGTGGCATGATGCCGACGATCGAGACGACCCCACCGCGGAACGTCATCGTTCGGCCAAGTGCCTCAGGTCGTGCACCGAATCGGCGCTGCCAGTACTCGTGGCTGATCACGGCAGATGGCGCGGTTCCCTCGGCGGGCTCCCGTGATGGGTCGAGTGTGCGACCTGCGAATGCAGAAACGCCGAGCGTTGAAAAATAGGATGCCGAGACCAGACGGATCGCGACTGTTTCCAACTCGCCACCGTCCACACGCGCCTCGGTTCGATGCAGAGTGCTCGACGACGCCATCACTGATGCAAATCCGGTCGCTTGCTCCCGTAGCTGGAGGAACTCGGGATATGTCGCGAGCGCACGCCGGCCTTCTTGTGCGCCCCGACTCACGCCGCGCGCGTTCGGATTGGTGAGAATCACGAGCTCATGAGGGGCCCGCACCGGCAGCGCGTGCAGCAGCACGCTGTTCAACAGGCTGAAGATGGCGGTGTTGGCACCAATGCCAAGTGCCAGCGACAGGACGGCCACCAACGTAAACCCCGGACTGGCAACGAGTACGCGCACGGCGTGACGAAGATCTTGTCGAATCACGTGATGATGCTCACTCAAGGCGGTTGGCAGGAGATCGACGAGCGCGCGCGCCCAGATCGCCGCGACTGCGGAGACGCCGTGATGCTGACGCGCGTCGCGCAGCTGTGCGACGAACGCCCCCTCCATCTGAGTCCCGTACTCGTGGCGGAATTCTGCGGGATAACACCAGAGCAGTGCGCGGTACACCGTGGCGGCACGCACGTTCAGAGCTTTCGTGGAATGAGCTTCGTCGCGCGGGCGTGCTCGAGCATGCTGCTCAGCCGTCGCGCTTCAGCCACGGCGACATCGCGGCCGAACTGCGTCAGTCCGTAGTACCGTCGCCGCTCGTCGCCGCTCTCGGGATCGGGACTGTCACGCAGTTCCTCGATGAGGCCCTGCTCCAGCATGCGGCGGATTGCGGTGTAGAGCGTACCCGCGCTCAGCACGACCTTGCCGTCGGTGCGCGCCCCGACATCCTGCATGATCGAATAGCCGTGGCGGTCGCGATCCGCAAGCGCGACCAGAATGTGAAAGACCGCCGTCGGCAGCGGCAGGAAACTGTCGACGTCGTCGCCAGGAGGTGTGCGTCTCGGCATCTGTAACGACGTTCAGTATATCGAACGCCGATATAGATGCAAGAGGGTTCAGGACGCGGGCACGATTCTCAGCACCCGGTCGTCGCCCGACATCGGGTTGCCGCGTCCATCGCGATTATTCGTACAGAAATAGAGATAGCCATCCGGACCAGACACGACGTCACGAAGACGGCCGAAGGTGCCTTCGAGCAGCCGCTCCTGGGCGGTGACCCGTCGTGCAGACGGATCCACCGTCAAACGCAGAAGGTGCATGCCGCGTAGTGTGGCGACGAAGAAGTTGTTGACGAACTGCGGCACGCGTTGCCCGCGATAGAAGGATGCCCCTGACGGCGCGATCGACGGGCTGAAGAACGTGATGGGTGCCTCCATCCCTGACATCGTCGATGCGCCTTCAATACGTGGCCACCCAAAGTTCAGCCCGGTGCGAATCGCGTTCACTTCATCGTTGCCGTTATTGCCGTGTTCGGACTCCCATATCTCCCCGCTCGTGGGATGCCAGTCGAACCCCTGCGGATTGCGATGTCCGTACGTGAAGACCGGAGACGAGAAGCGATTGTCGCGCGGCGTTGTGCCGTCGCGGTTCAATCGAAGGATCTTTCCGGCGAGCGAGGCGACGTCCTGCGCGTTGTTCGCGTCGGCGGCGTCTCCGGCGCTG
>DATCXH010000012.1:0-4499 GCA_036565925.1 Vicinamibacterales bacterium | reverse complement strand
GCCTCGTCCGCCATTCGCGCCGGCGGCGCCGTTGCGTCCGCCGCGCCCGGCGTTGTTGGCGGTTCCATCGTCGCGAAGAATCTGCGAGACCGGATTGCCGGCGGCGAGGGCTGCGCCCTGAGCGGCGACGGCCTTGCGCGGATCGTTGGCCTTGCCGAGCGCCGGACCGCGTCCGCGCGGAGCCGGATTCGATTTCGCCTTGATGTCCGCGCCGCGGTCGATGAGCAGCTTCACAGCAGCGGCGTGACCTTCATCGGCCGCCCACATCAGCGCCGTGGTTCCGCGCTGCGTCTCTTTGGCGTTGATGTCGGCGCCGTTGTCGAGCAGCGTCTTCATTGCATCGACGTTGCCGGTCCGCGCGGCGATCATCAACGGCGTACGCCCGAGCGGCAGCTTTTCATTGGGGTCGGCGCCTGCTTCGAGCAACGCGGCGATGATCGACGCGTCACCGGAAATGCCGGCGAGCCAGAGCGGCGTCGAGCCTTCCCGGTTCGCGGCTTTCGGATTCGCGCCGGCACGCACGAGCAAGCCGACCATTTCCTTGTCGCCACGATACACGGCCCAGTGCAACGCGGTTGCGCCGTCGTTCTGTGGCGCGTTCACGTCGGCTTTGGCCGCGATCAGCTTCTGCACGGCAGCTTTGTCGCCGCGCATCGCCGCATCGGCGACGTCGCTCTTGCCCGCGGCGTTTGACGTAACCACAAAGGCCATCACGGTCGCGAACGCCGCCAACGCGAGCAGGCCGGAACGTTTCGACGTGCGACGCATTACAGGTTCTCCAGGCGGCCGGTACTGTCGCCGATCGAATCCTGGTGAATGTCGAACTTGTCCAGGAGGCTCAAGAGCAGGTTGCCCGTGGGAATCGTCTTTGTCGGATAGGCAAGGTGGCGTCCGCCCTTCAACTTGCCATTCGCGCCGCCGACGAGGATGTGGGGGACGTCGTAGTGCACGTGCTGGTTCGAGTTGCCCATGTTGCTGCCGTAGAGCACGAGCGAGCGATCGAGCAGTGTTCCGTCGCCGTCTTGTTTCTTCGACAGGTTCTCGATCAGATAGGCCACCATCTTCACGTGGTACTGGTTGATCTTCGCGAGAAGCTCAATCTGACGCGGGTTCTCGCCGTGATGCGACACGCCGTGGAAGCCGGAGGTCGGGGCGCCGCTCTCGGGATATGTGCGGCCGGTCAGGTCGCGCGCGAACAGCAAAGTGCCGACGCGCGTGATGTCGGCCTGGAACGCGAGTGCAAGGAGATCGAACTGAATCTTGATGTGTTCGTCGAAGGTCTGCGGTACACCGGTGGGGGTGAAGTCCTCAGGCGCGACTGTCGAGGCCTTCATCGCGATCTGCAGGCGACGCTCGATCTCACGAACGTTGGTCGTGTAATCGTCGAGACGCTGACGATCGCTGACGCTGACTTTGGTGCGCATCCGCGACAGGCTGCCGGTCAGCGAATCGAGGATGCTGGCATCGCGCTTCCTGCGGGCCGCACGCTCTTCCACCGTGCTGCCGTCACCGAACATGCGCTCGAACACCA
Source organism: Vicinamibacterales bacterium (assembly GCA_036565925.1). Lineage (GTDB taxonomy): Bacteria > Acidobacteriota > Vicinamibacteria > Vicinamibacterales > UBA2999 > Gp6-AA40. The sequence goes on along the minus strand of DATCXH010000012.1, from coordinate 2,968 downwards.
CCTGCGGATTGAGCTCCATCGGCAGCGGCGACGTCGGCGACGCCCACGAGATCGTGTTGGTGTAGGTACAGCTGTAGCCCTCACCGCAGTTGCTCGAGTTCGCGCCGGGATCCTCGACGGCCAGCTGCAGCGACGGGATGAGCGACTCGGTCCCGATCTTCTGCGCGATGAGCTGATCGATCGTCGTGCCGTTGAAGACGTCGGCGCCGGCGGTCTTCTTCGGCTTGTTGGCGCACATGAACGCGGCTGCGACCCAGTGATCGGCGCCGGTCACGCCGGGTGGCGGTTCGGCCGAGCGCGAGTGCAGGCCGCTCATGATCACGGTGCGATCCTTGAACGGCTCCAGCGACTTCCAGATGAACGGGAGCTCCGCGGGCAGGGGACCTTCTTTTTCCGGTACCCAATAGCCCGGGGCCGCGCCGTGCGGCACGAACAGGCCGACGAAGCGCGGCTTCGGAGCCGCTGACGTCTGGGCCAGCAGTGTCGCCGCCGGAATCATCGCGTCGAGCAGTGGGAGAGCAAGCGTGGCCCCCGCGCCACGAAGAATCGTTCGCCGTGAGATGTGCTTCTTGGTGAGAAACATGAGGCCTCTACTAACGATAACGAGCTGCGCGCTGCTCGGTCGGATCCGCTGACTTCATATTCATCTGGAACGCCGGGCTCTTCACGATGCCGAAAATAACCGATGAGAACCGGAACTTGTTGGCTTCCGCGTCTTTCACAATCGAACGGACGAGCGGCATGTCGCCATATTCAAGGCCGCGTCCCAGTCCATAGGTCAGAAGCTTCTCGGTGACGACGCGCGCGAACTGACCCTGATACTTGATCATCGCGTCACGCAGGCTGTCCACGCCATTCAGCTTTGTGCCATCCACGAGCACACCGGACGCGTCCACCGGCTGTCCCTCATCGAGCGTGCGCCACGCACCCGTAGCATCGAAGTTTTCAAGTGCCAGGCCCATCGGCTCGAAGCTTCGATGGCAGGTCGCGCATGCGGCCGCTGTGTGGTGCACTTCGAGAATCTGGCGCATCGTTGGTGTCTTGACGTTGCCGGCGGCATCGGCCGCCGCGATCTTCAACGAGGTGTCAACGCCGGGCGGCGGCTGCGGCGGCTCGATGCCCCGGAACGTCGTCAGGAACCACTTGCCGCGAATCACCGGCGATGTGCGCGCAGCCGACGATGTCGCCGTCAGCATTGCACCCTTGCCGAGCAGACCACGCCTCATGTGCAGTTCCGGCGGAAGCGCAACGCGCCGGAATTGCGGACCGTAGACGTTGGGAATGCCGTAGTGCTTGGCGAGACGTTCGTTGACGAAGGTGTAGTCCGCGGTGAGCAGGTCGAGGATGCTGCGGTCCTCGCTGACGATGCTGGCGAAGAACAGCTCGACTTCGCGTTCGAAGGCCGCGCGCAGGTTGTCGTCGAAATCCGGGAAGATGTTGACGATCGGCTCGCTCGTCTTCAGCGAGCGCACACCCAGCCACTGACCGGTGAAGTTCGAGATCAGCTCAGACGCGCGCGGATCCTTGAGCATCCGTCGCACTTGCTGCTCGAGGACCGCCGGCGTGCGCAGCTTGCCCGAAGCAGCGACGTCGATCAGTTCGTCGTCGGGAATGCTGCTCCACAGGAAGAAGGAGAGTCGCGAGGCGAGCGCGAGATCGGTGATGCGATACGGCTTGCCGACTATCGCGTTCGTTGGTTCCGGCTCGCCGCGGTAGACGAACTCCACGTCGGCGAGAATCCGCTGCAGCGCGGCCTGGATGCCATCGTCGAACGTGCCCTCTTCGCTGCGGCCGGCACGATAGAACTCCATCAAGGTGTCCATGTCCGCGGCCGTGGGCGGACGACGGAACGCACGCTTGGCAAGCGTCGAGACAATCTGCCGCGCACAGCGTTCTTCCACGCGAGGTGTCGCGCCCTTCGGCGGCTGGCACGTGAAGATCTTCTGCCGGCTCGCGGTATCGGTCGCGCCTTTGGCGTCGAAAGGCCCTTCGATCGTCACCTGACCAACGTGCGGGTAGAACTGGAAGCCCGGGATTTCACCCGGCGTGTTCATCGTGCGCAGGAACGGCCGGTTGAGTTCCGTGCCGGGCAGATCGTTGGTCTGGATGAACGTCACACCGACGGTGTGGAGGCCGGCCTTCACAGGGATCTTCTGCGTGGCGCGGCCGACGCCGGTGGTTCCCTTGATCTCCTTATCCCAGTCGAACAGCTTCACGCGCTCGCCGTCGATGGTGATTTCGAGCTGCTCGCCGGTGATCTGACCGAGGACGGCGGTGAAGTACCCCGTCACGCCCTTCACTCGGAACGTGTAGTCACCATCAGCAGGGAACTGGTGCTTGATCAGGATGCCGCCGCGCGTGCCGAACGGCAGGCCTTCGATGTGATAGTTCTGCGCCGTGTCGGCAGGAACCTCGTAGACCTCCTGGCGCGAGGCATTGATGTCACCAATCGCGAGGCGGCTGATCTTGCCCGCGGCGGAGAGGTAGGCCTCCATCAACGCCGGGGATGTGGTCAGCGCCGCGGCAATGTTGTCGAAGCCGCGCGTCGAGTCGTCAGACGGAAGGAACTTGGTGGCGTCGACGTCGAGCGCCAACAGATCGCGAATCGCGTTGGCATATTCCGTACGATTCAGACGATGAAGGCCCGGCGCAGGCAGATGGGTGACCGCCTTCGCGTCCAGCTCGTTCTCCATCCACCGCACCATCGATTCCATCGTCGCGGCATCGGGACGAGGCAGCCCTGTCGGCGGCATCTGCACAGCGCGGAGCTTCCGGACGATTCGTTCGCCCAGTTCACCGTGTTCGCCAAACGTTGCGAGATCCAGTTGGGCCTGCTCGAGCACCAGCCCGCCGGTCTTCATCCGTGCGTTGTGGCATGTCAGACAGTACTTGTCGAGCAGCTGACGGACGCCGGCCTGATCGATCCCTGGCGACGAGGACGTGACGGCTGCGACGGTTCGTGGCTGTG
>DATCXH010000402.1:0-10803 GCA_036565925.1 Vicinamibacterales bacterium | reverse complement strand
GGACCACGCCCGCCGCGTGCGGCGCCACCGCCGCGGGGGCCACCTCGGCCCGCGCCGCCGAGCAGCATGTCGTCACCGCGCATGATCTCGGTGACCTTTCGGTAGCCCGGTGCGCTGAACGCGCTCTCGAGCAGCGCCATCACTGCGGTCCGCTGGGCAGCCGTCAGATCGCCAAGCCGCAAACCCTGCCGCGTATAAATCCCGGTCGGCAGGTTGGACCAGCGGGTCCTCTGCTCGCCATCGAAAGGAAACTGCGCCTTCGCGCGTCCCCCATCATCGAGCGTGCTCAGTACTTTCTGCGCGGCAGCAACGATGCGGTTCGTTGCCTCGGTGCCGGCCGTTGATGGCGACGATGCTGCGCCGCGTTGAGCGGGAAGTGTGGCCACGACCGCAACGAATACCGCAAGAACGACCAAGCCCGCTCCCGCCGCGACACGCATACACAACCTCCGTTCACCAATCGTACGACCGTTCGTCGCATGGGCACGAACTTCCCACGCACGGGGTAGCGACGCCTCGCGATCTCGGGGCTTTGGGCGGGTCCTTCAGAACTCCGGCTTAAACCTCCAAAGCCTAACGCCGAGAGCCCAGAGCCAACGCCTTCCGGTTCAAGGCGGACACGAATCGCGACGGGAGGCACGACCATTGCTGTATGTCGTCGCGAGGTTCACGTGGAAGTTCGCGACGGGTTCATCGTGGGCATCTTCAACTACTGCGATCGCTGGTGCGAAACGTGCGCATTCACGTCCCGATGCCGTGTGTTTGCCGACGTGGCGGAAACAAGCGCCTCGCTCGATCCGAATTTGAAACCTGTCGTTGATGCCCCTGTGTTGCCGGAGGAGGTACCGCCACCGTTGCCGCGATGGTTGCAGGAAATGATCAACGAAATAGACGAGGCGGCAGCGAAGATCGACGCGGGTGAGATCGAGGAGATACCGCAGCGCTCGCCTCCACGGGAGCACAGGGCGATCGAGAAGCGAGCCAGGGACTACTGTTTTCGTGTTCACCCCTGGCTGCAGAAGTGTGATGACGATGCAGTGTTGGATCCAGCGAATCCCTGTGCGGTGATCGCATGGTTCCACACGATGATTGCGCCGAAAGTAAATCGCGCGATCACCGGTCTCGCCGAGGAATGCCCCGAGGATCGCGACTGGCCGCCGGATCACGACGGCTCGGCGAAGGTCGCCTTGCTCGGCATCGATCGATCGCATGCGGCGTGGCTCGAGCTGGTCGAGCGAGGCGTCATCTCTGATGCTGAGGCAGCGCCGTTCGTCGCCGACCTGGTCTGGTTGGGTGAAGCGCTCGAGCAGGCGTTTCCCAACGCGCGTGCGTTCGTGCGGCCGGCGTTCGACGAACCGGATGCGGTGGCCATGTTGCTCGCGCAGGAACGTCGCGTCGGGTAGTTCGGAAGTAGATCGGAGGAACTGATCGAAGTCTAATGGACGTGTGTCGAAGCGAATACTCGTCGTCTGCGTTGTCGTCGCCGAGACGATGACGGTATGGGCTGCGCAGGCGTCAAATGACGCGCTGGTGGCCAACGCACGTGCGATTCACGAGCGCGTAATGACAATCGACACCCATATCGATTTCGATCCTGCCCACTTCACGGCCGCATGTAACTACACCCGTCGTCTTGTGACGCAGGTGAACCTGCCGAAGATGCGCGACGGCGGTCTCGACGTCGCCTTCTTTGTGGTGCAAGTACCGCAAGGGCCACTGACGCCAGCCGGCTATGCCGACGCGTATCGGCAGGCGGTGGAGAAGTTCGACGCGGTCCACCGGCTGACCGAGCAGATCGCGCCGAAGGAAATTCAGCTCGCGCTGTCGTCAGGCGATGTGTCGCGGATCGCGCAAAGCGGTCGCAAGGTCGCGGTGATCGGGATCGAGAACGGGTATCCGATTGGCACCGACCTGTCGCGCGTGCGTGAGTTCTACGGGCGTGGGGCGAGGTATATGGGCCTCGCGCATACCGGCCACAACCAGCTCGCGGACTCTCACTCGGGTGAGGGGACGAAGGATGCGCCGAACAACGGGGTCAGCAGGTTGGGGAGGGAAGTGATTGCCGAGATGAACCGACTCGGCATGGTGGTCGATATCTCGCATATGTCTCGGATGGCGGCCCTGCAGGCGATCGCGCTCTCGAAGGCGCCGGTCATCGCGTCGCACTCCGCCGTGCGCGCGCTGGTCGATCACAACCGCAATCTGGATGATGAGCAGTTAGTGGCGCTGAAGACGAACGGCGGTGTTGTGCAGATCGTCGCCTACGCCGGCTACTTGAAGGCCGGTGCGCACAGTGGGCGCGCCCCGATTCGAAACGCCGTTGCGGCAGGTACCGTAGCCGCGTGCCCGATCGAACCGGCCTCGGCGAAGCCGCTCTCAGTCGAGGGCCGGCCCGGAGTGAAGGAACTCGTCGATCACATCGACTACGCGGTCAAACTGATCGGCGTCGACCACGTCGGCATTGCGTCCGACTTCGACGGTGGGGGTGGCATCGAAGGCTGGGACAGCGCCGCCGATACCGTGAACGTCACGATTGAGCTCGTTCGACGCGGTTACAGCGAAGATGACATTGCCAAGCTGTGGGGCCGGAATCTGCTTCGCGTGTGGGCAGACGTTGAGAGACTTGCGGCACGTTGACGTCACGCGACGACACCACGTGCAGCCCATGCACGCGCGCCGAGCGTGAAGGCGTGATCCGGTCCGTCGCCGATCAGTTGATGTCGTAGCGCTCGACGCAAGGTCTCGCGATCCGATTCGGGCAATGCTGCGACGTATTGCCCGGCGGGTCCTTGTTTCTCGAGAAACGGATTCCAGTAATCATCGAACGACGCGAATGTCGTCGTGATCGTGAGCGCAGCTTCGGTGACGTCCTGCAGATCGTGACTGCGCCAGAGCGCCGCCAATTCGCCTGGACGGCACAGGCGCATGTGACGCTCGTCCTTGTGACCATCACTTGGATGCCCGGAGACGACTCCATCCCAGAACACGCGCAGCATCTCCATGCCGTCGCCGTAATCCCACAGCGCAGCGGCGACGATTCCGCCGCGTCGCGTCACGCGTGTCATCTCGGTGGCGGCTTTCTGCGGATCGGGAACGAAGTTGATGGCGAGCAACGACAGCGTGCGTTCGAACGTGGCGTCGTGGAACGGAAGCCGCTGCGCGTCGCCAACGATGAAGCGCGTTCGGTCGCGATCGTGCCTGGACCGTGCGAAGCCGACATACGCCGCAGCCGGATCGAGACCAACGATGCGGACCGCTGGTGTTGATGCGACTGCCGCCGCGATTGAGCCGGTGCCACAGCCGACGTCAAGCAGCGTGTCGCCGTCGCGTACTTCGGCGAATCGGACCAGGAGCGTTGCGAGCTCACGGCTCCAGCGGCCCATGAACCGCTCGTAGGCGGCCGGTCCCGAGAATAGCGATGGATCGGTGTTCAGTGGTGGCGCGCGTCCACGCGCGACGCGAAAACGCGAAATTCCGAAGGAGGACGATCGCTCTTGCCACTAATAGTATCGTCCTGACTCGTTCGCCGTTCAAGACTGTTTGTTGTGCCCGATGGTCGGTATCATCGCCGCCCCATGCCGAAACATCTTCGGCGTTCTCGTTCCTCTGGCCGGTTGCTGGATCGCATCCTGAACACCCCGCAGCTCGCGCGAGTGGTCCCACAGCTGCAACCCCAGGTGCTCCATCGGCTCATACAGCATTGCGGACTCGAGGACTGCGGCGAGCTGCTGACGTTGGTGACGCCGGGTCAGCTGACGCGCGTCTTCGATCTGGACTTGTGGCGCGCGGCGACGCCGGGAGGCGACGAGCAGTTCGACGCCGGCCGGTTCGGCACCTGGCTCGAGGTCATGGTGGACACCGGTGTCTCCAGCGCCGCGTCGACACTCGCCGCGATGGATGTCGATCTCCTCGCTGCCGCATTTGTGCAACACGTCCGCGTGTTCGACTACGCCGCCGTGGCGCCATTCATCACCATTGACGGCGAGGTGACGGCCGGTGCGTCATTTTCGGACGGCGTTCGTGCTGAGATCGGCGGGTATGTGGTAATCGCCAAACGGCTCGAGCACTGGGACGCGATCACCGCTGTCTTGAACGCGTTGGCCGACGAGCACGGCGTGGTGTTCGGCCGCGTGATGCGTGGCTGCTGCCGTCTCTCGAACTCTCGTCCGGAGATCGACGGACTCGACGACCTGCTGACGGCGAACGAGCAGGCCATGTTCGACGAGGGCCTCGATCGCGAAGCACGCGGCGACACGCAGGGATACGTCACGCCGGCGCAGGCACGCACGTTTCTCCAGATCTCACGCCGCATCGATCGACGACAGGCATCGGCGCCTCCTCGTGATCCGATCACGGCTGCGTACTTCAGAGATACGGAGGCTCAATCCGCGACCGCAGCCGATGGGGAGTCGCCGCCGGCGCGCGATGATGTGCCGGAACAATCACCGGAGGCGATCGCCGCGATCGTTGAACTCCTGCAGGACGCAGGCGTGATCCCGGGTCCGGCGCGAGCGCTGCTCGAGGCGCCCGAGCACGTAACAACGACACCGCGTCTTGCGCGGATCCATGCGCAGCTGGAGTACGTGCAAGATCACGACACCGATGCATACGCGATCAGAAACACTGAGCTCGCATACCTGGCAAATGCGATCGCTGCAGGCGCGACGATTCAGTCGCGGTCAGTGCCTGCCGAAGAAGCAGCGGAGGCGGTCATGGCCATCTGCAATCTGGGCCTCGAGAATTGGCCGGATGGCTGGCTGCGTGGCGACGGCGGTGCGCCGGGCCGCGAGGCGTTGCTGATCGACCACGACCTGGTTACCGTGTTCCAGGTCGGGTGCACCGTGCTTCATGAGGATGTCTGCATGTTTGCGGCCGACGAACTGGTCCGCGTGCTGACGTCGCTGCACTGCGTCGACCCCGAGATCCAGGCCGGCCTCGAGGCTCTTCGCAGAACCTTGCTCCGGCATGCACGGGCCGGAGCACCGTGGGATGCCCGTCCCGCGCTCGACGTACTCACCGCCCTCGACATGCCGGCATGGGCGGCGCTGCTCAGCCTCATCGATCAACTGCCGACGATGCACGCTGCGGTGAGCGCGACGGTGACCGGCGCGACACGCCCGATTGAGGCGTCGGCGTTCGAATTCATTTCCGAGAACGCGCAGATTCAGCAGGTGCGCGACTTCATGCGGCTCCTGCCGGACAGGCTAGCGTAGGATCGGCTCCTCGCCGGAGCTCACGCGGATCGCGAGCGAAGGTTGGCGCTGATCATCCAGCACGCCGCAGTGAAACGGACCTCATCGCCGTGCACATACGGATCGTAGGCACTGCGTATGGATTCGGCGACTCGTGCGCGAGTGTCGTCATCGGCATCCTGCAGAATCAAACCAACCGGGCCGAGCCTGGTTACATAACGAGAGAGGTCCTGCTCGCGAAGCGAGCAATCCACATCGATCGGCTGGATGTCGATGCCTGACCATCCGCTGCGATTCAAGATGTCGTGAACGTGATCGCGATCGCCGAACGCGAACTGTCCGGGCCCATCCGGTCGACGCGGTGGAAGGTTCGGCAGCATCGGTGCGGCCGCCCGTTCGGCCGTGGTCATGAAGGGATTCTCTGCGGCACTCCGCCAGGCGACGAGTCGCAACTGTGCGCTCTCACGTGCGGCACGACGCAGGTTGGCAAACGCCTGCACGGGATCGCTGAAGAACATGACGCCGAATCGCGACACGATCATGTCCACGCTCGCCGGCTCGAAGGCGTACACCTGCGCGTCGGCGACAACGAACTGCGCGGGTGCTCGCTCCTGCTCGGCACGAGTGCGGGCAAACGCGATCATTGGTTCGGAGATATCGACGCCGAGGCAGCTGCCAATGCCCTCGGGCGAGCGTGCAATCGCGATCGTGGTGCTGCCGGTGCCGCAGCCGACGTCCAGCACCGAGCGCGCTGACGCGGTGCGGACTGCGTCGACGAGCAGATCTTCGAAACGGGTGAAGAGGCGATCGAGTACCTGCTGCGCATCGACCCAGGCACGCCCCGCCGCGCCGTTCCACCGCGCTGTCTGCTCGCTCTGAGTATCGTTTGTGGCGTTCATAATGAGATCCTCTCTCGGCGTTGGCGACGCCTCAAGCATTGAGTCCGTGACCCGGCACACGTACTGCTGCTGCCAATGTGACCGGGGTGGAAGCGGGCATTTCGCTGAGCAACGCGCGCGCATTTCTCCACCGCCCGCGACATACCGTGGTTGGAGGTGCTGCGATGGCGATCATTCGTGTGACAACGGCAGTCGTGATCATGACGTGGGTGGCGGCGAGCGGCAGGCACCTGGTAGCCCAGGACCTCCGAATTGAATCGAACGACGTCGCCGCTATCAGGGTAAGTGTCGAGACACTGGCCGAGCACGTGGGACAGTTCGCTGGCCTGCGGGTGAGGGTTGCCGACGCTGTTGTCGAGCGAGTGGTGAGTCCCCGCGCATTCATCCTGATTGGTCAGCGAGATGTTGCTGGCCTGAATCTCACCCGAGACCGAATTGGCGTGATCCTCCAGTCCGGCAGGGTGACCGTCGTTCAGGCCATGCCGATCGTCGTGACTGGCGCGGCGGGGACCTTCCTCGGTGGCCAGGTCTCAGGAGTCTTGACCCGCTCGGAGGCGCTCACGGACGCGGAGCGCACCGCGCTGCGCCCGTATCCGCTCGTGGTTGCCCAGTCGGTTCAAACGCCGGGCAACGTGAATCTGATGCAGGTTCCGCCATCGTCGACGCCAGTCGCGCCTAAAACACCGTAAGCTGGTTACATACCGACGCCGTACGTCGACGTGCTCGTGCTCGAGTTCTCGCTGACTGACGCCGCCTCAGAGGGACTCTGCTCCGTGTCCCGCGCCAGGTCAGTGACGACGCTCGCCGTCAGGCGCGTCCCTTCACCGCGGCGCGAATCGATTCGGAGCGTCCCGCCGATCGCCTCGACGCGTTCGACCATGCTGACGAGGCCGACACCGTTACCCCAGGCCGCTTCGACATCGAACCCCACGCCGCTGTCCACGATCGTCACCGTCAGGCCGTCACCGTCGTACCCCAGGTGCACGGAGACGTCTTTGGCCTTGCTGTGCTTGATCGCGTTTTGCAGCGCTTCCTGAACAACCCGAAACAGACACAACATCACCTCAGGTGCGAGTGTGGGGGGCACGAGATCGTGCGTGAACGTGATGGTGAAACCTGCTCGTGACATCTCGACGCACAGATGCTCGAGTGCGGCCACGAGACCAAGCATCCGCAGTCTCGTTGGATGCAAACGGTGCGAGAGTTCATGAAGGCTCTTCGAGATGTCTCGTGCCACGGTCAGCGCCTCAGCGGCGGGACCCTGGTGGCGATTCGCGCGACCCAACAGCTCGAGTTCCACGGTGAGCACCAGCATGCGCTGGCAGATGTCGTCGTGCAGCTCGCCGGCGATTCGCGATCGTTCACTCTCCTGCGCTCTCAGCAGACGAGCGCCCAACGCGCGGTTTCGGTCGTAGCTCTGTCGCAGCTCGTGCTGATTCGCGCGCAACTCTGCTTCGGCCCGTTGACGGCGTCTTCGCTGAATCAATAGGCCGGTAATGAGTACCGTCTGAGTCATGAACAGCGCGAGTCCTCCGAGCAGGTAATTGCTGTAGCGATCCCACGGCGTCGGTTCCTGAAATCTGACGATCGTCCCTGACGGGAGGCGACGTTCGTCCAAGCGCCAGCGACGGAGCTGCCGCCAATCGACCTCGTTTCTATTCAGATTCAGCGCGGCGACTGGGATGCTATCGGGAGGCTCGCCGGCGAGCACGCGCAGCGCGAGTTGCCCGACGCGCGCGATCGCGTCGCTTTGACTGTAGAGGCTCCCCCCGACAACTCCGTGGCCGATTGCGGAATCGACCCAGCAGTAGGTCGGCGCGTTCGCTGCTGCGGACACGCGATCGACGTAATCAAGCGGGTGAAACTTCTTGCCAGCGCCATCCTCCGTGACGAGGACATGGTAGACAGCGGAGCGAGGCGGAAGCCTCGCCAACCGATACTCGAGGTCCGTCGACGTCATCCCTGATAGATAGGTCACGCTCAGGCGGGCGTCGGAGGATGGCATCTGTCTGCGGATTTCGTTTTCGAAATCTTCATCAGCAGCGGCCGCACCGGTAACGATGAAGAGGTTTCGAACGTCCGGCTGTAACTGGCGAACCAGGTCGAGTGTCGGCAAGAAATTGCGCTCGTGCAGCACACCAGTGGAGTTGGGGCGGCGCGTGGTCCTCGACGTATTCGTCAAGAACACGAGAGGTGTCTCACGAACCAACGGGATGTCGAGGCCGTTGACGAACTCGACCGCCGCACTTTGAAGCGCGAGAACGAGGTCGAACCGTACGCCCTGGTACTTCACCTGAAGAAAATCACGAAAACCCTGCCTGTAGGTGCGATCGGGGAACCTCGTCACATCAATGAATTCGGCGTAGTAATCGAGGTTTCGTGACAGGCCTTCATCGAGGATGCGCGGCAACTCGCTCTCACCGACGACCGAGAACTGCGCATCTCGTCGTGTGGAGTAGAGAACGAGCACCTTTTTGTGTTGGTCAGATTGCGCGTAGGCGATGCTCGCGATGAAAAGTTCCGCGAGCACCATGATGGCAGCGACCATCCGATGCATGTCGATCCTTACCAGTCAAACGCAGCGGTGACTTTCCACAGACAGGAGTCAGAACTGTGAGCGGTTGCAGCCACGGACCACCCGGGACGAAGGTGTTGTTATAAGTCAAAACTGCGTTCGAATGCGAAACCAGACCCGCGGAGTCGGTCACGCGGCCCACAATCGAGCCTCGAGCGCGAACCGTCGCAGAAATAGTGACGAGGTAGATAAGAAACCCGAGCGCATTCATTCGCCCAAATTTCAAAATCGAAATTCTCCTACACAGCCGAAGCTCCAAAAGAATCCGAATTTCTTTATAGGGCGTAGACGAGACGACGCAATTGGAGACGCTGCGCATAGAATCGGTGGTCGATCCGCTTCCCTCACGGACGCGCAGCCGATGCGCCACACATGACGTTCCAACCTGAGCGTCTTCCCCGAGTCGTAATTGCCGACGATCATCCGTCGGTACTGGTGGCGTTCGCCCGTATGCTCGAAGCGTCCTGCGAAGTGGTCGCGAGCGTGCCTAACGGCCAGGACGCGATTGCTGCCGTCGAGCGGTTCAGACCCGACATCCTTCTCGTCGATCTCATGTTGCCGGACGTGGACGGGCTAGCCGTGTGCCGCACGGTCAAGCAGACTGCACCGGAGACGGATGTCGTGATCGTCACAGCGTTCGACGATGCACTGGTTGAGGCGACGGCAATGCAGGATGGCGCGTCCGCGTTTGTGGCGAAGCACTCGGCCGCCGCGACGCTGGAGCAGACGATTCATCGCATCTTCGCGAAGCGCCAGCGCGAGCGGGAGCAATTCGATTGATCGCACGCCTGAAGGCAGCCTCATTTGTGATCGCTGCCGCGTGGGGAATGGCCGCGTGCGGTACGAGCGGACCCGTTGGCCCGATCGTTCACGAGCACCATTCCGTCGAACGTGGCGCGGCGACGACGGCTCGTGTCGAGATCGGTATGAGTGCGGGTGACCTTACGGTGAAGTCGGGCGCGAAGACGCTGTTTGATGGTGACTTCGATTTCAACGTGCCTGTGTTGAAACCCGCCATCGCCTATGCAGTCGACGGCACCGCAGGCACGCTGAGGGTGTCGCAGAGCTCAACGTCGGGCAACTACGAGAACACCTGGCATCTCAGTCTCGATGAGACGACACCCATCGATCTGCACGTCGCGCTGGGGGCAGGTGACGTGGAGTTGGTGCTCGGTCGCGTCAATCTCCAGAGCCTTGCGATACGCCTTGGTGCCGGCGATCTCGTCGTCGATCTGCGCGGCACGCCGGCAAAGAGTTATGCGGTGACCGTGCAGGCCGGCACTGGTGACGCGACGATTCGACTGCCCGCTGATGTCAGCATTTCGGCAAGCACGACCGGACTCATTGGCGATTCGAATGTCAGCGGCCTCGAGAAACGCGATGGACACTGGATCAACCCGAAGGCCGAGGCGTCGCCGGTCACAATCGATCTGCAGGTGCACCATGCGATCGGTGACCTCAGGCTGATCGCCGAGTAGCGCCGTCTTCTACGCCATCTCGCACAGATCGCAGATGCATGGCGCCGCGCTGAAGTCGTTCTTCGCGCCGATCGAGACCGCCCGAGAGCAGATTCCGCCACATGCCGACACTGCACTTTCCGTAACAGTACAGACCCGGATTCTGTTTGCGCGGGTCCTCGGCAGCGCGAGCGAGACATTGACTCAAGCCCGCGTCGGCAGCTTCGAGCGCGCGGGTGCTGCTGCGGTCGCGCACTTGTAGCAGGCGCAGAGCCCGTGACGCTTCCTCACCCAGGATGTGGCGGGCGGATGCAGACGCGATGCGCTCGCCGGTGAACAGCACGATGCCCCTGGCGCGTTCCGACGGAAATCCAGCGAAGGTTCCTGCATACGCGCCCGGGAGTCCTTGTCGCCCTGCAATCCATCGCGCTGCGTCCGCGCGTTCAGTCGGCGAGAGTGGGCGGCCATCAACGTTCGCCGCATTGATCGCATCGACCGTCCGCGACAGGCTTGTCTTGTTGATCAGCACGCGGCGATTCTACAGGCCGCGCCCAAACCAGAGCGCGGCGGCGCAGTACGAACAGCTGCAGTCGAGCGTGACGCACGGGTCATGAACGCCTCGGCGACTTTCACGCCAAACGGAGCGACCCCCGTTGCACCCGTCACGTTGGATATGGCGG
>DATCXH010000201.1:0-4272 GCA_036565925.1 Vicinamibacterales bacterium | reverse complement strand
AGCTCGAGGCGACGATGTCATCGCCAGGGTTCTACGAGGACCGCGACGCATCCAGGCGCGTCGTCGAGCAACATCAAACGCTGATGTGGGAAGTCGGCGACTTGATGGCTCAGTGGGAAGCCCTACAGGAACACGCCGCCCAGTCCGAATCGTAAGTTCAGAGCCCATCCGAATCGTAAGTCCACCCCTCAGGACTAACGAAAGGCGTCGTACACTTACGGTTTCGTAATCGCGCTGTTCCGTTTCTTGACTCTTACCCCTGTGGAATCAGCCACTTGGTGGCCATTTTCAGTGTTCGGCACCGGGCACAGCCTTTGCCCCTTGCTGAGTGGGTTGAGGTCTGTTTCATGGAGTCCGCGGTGATCGCCAAGTCGCGTCCACGTACCTCCCGACGGGGAACCGCCGGTGCGGAGGAGGTGCGCTCCGACAAACGGCGGCCCACCTTCGTCGGCTCGAGCGCGGTGACGACAGACGCGTTCTATCGGCACATTGTCGCGGGCATGCGGAACGGCGTGTTGGCGATTACGCGCGACGCCCACCTCGCCCTGATCAATGACGAGGCGTACCGGATATTCGGTGTCGCGGCGCAGCCCGAAGACGTCGGTCAGCCGATCGCAACTGTGCTCCGCGATCACCCGGACGTGGTTCGCGTGCTCGCGGGTGCGTTCGATCTGCACCACCTCCCGAATCGCGTCGAGATGCGGCTGAAGCCGTCGAACAAAGTCATCGGCTACACCCTCGCGTTCGTGCGGTCCGACGACGGCGAAGTGATCGGCGCGGCCATGTTCTTCAAAGACCTGACCCGCGTTGAACAGCTCGAGGAACGCGAGCGCCTGCGCGATCGACTCGCCGCGGTCGGAGAAATGGCCGCCGTGATCGCCCACGAGGTCAAGAACCCGCTCGCCGGCATCGAGGTAATGGCCGGTCTGCTGCGCCGCAAGATTCCCGACGCGCCCGATGCGCAGATGGTGCTGACCGACATCATCAGCGAAGCCAAGATGGCCAACGCCATCGTCCAGGAAGTGCTCGATTTCGTCCGCCCGATCCGGCTGCAGGTGGACCACACTGCAGTGAACGACGCGGTGCAGGGCGCGATTCAACTCGCCGACTCCAAGGGCAAGCGTGGGAACGTTGACGTGCGCGTCGCGATCTCCGCGGGCCTGCCACACATCAACGCCGACCAGCACCAGATCACGCAGGTGTTCACCAACCTGCTGATGAACGCCTATGAAGCGATGGGCGGCAAAGGGCAGGTCGCAATCTCCGCAGAGATGATCCGCATCGAAGACGGCAGCGACGGCCGGGAAGCCGTGCTCGTCGAGTTCGCCGATAACGGACCGGGGATTCCGCACGACGTGGCGGAGAAAGTATTCGACCCGTTCTTCACGACAAAGGCCCAGGGCTCCGGCCTCGGCCTGGCCATCGTTCGGAAGATCGTGGACGCGCATGACGGACGGATTGACCTGCGGACGACCCCAGGTCAGGGCACGACGATTCGGGTGACCCTGCCGGTAACCGGCGGGAACGAGGAATAGCTGTATGGGACGGATTCTGATCGCCGACGACCACGATTCTCTGCGCCGCGGCCTGGCCCAGGCTGTGTCTGAAGCCGGCCACGACGTCGAGGAAGCGCCGAACGGCAACGCCGCCATCGAGAAGCTCCACGAAGGATTTTTCGATGTCGTGGTCAGCGACCTGAAGATGGGCGGGAGTACCGGTCTCGAAGTGTTGAAGACCGCGAAGACACTGCATCCCTCGTCAGCGATCATCCTCATGACCGCGTTTGGCTCGGTGTCTACGGCTGTCGAAGCGATGAAGTCCGGCGCGTTCGACTACGTGCAGAAGCCGTTCGAAATCGAGGAGATGGAGGTCAAGATCGAAAAGGCGCTCGAGATGCGCCGGATGCAAAACCAGATCGATTACCTCCGCCACGCGCAGGGTGACATCTACGACTTCGACCGCATCATCGGATCGAGCGGCGCACTGGAGAAAGTGCTCGCGGTCGTCCGCAAAGTGGCGAAGAGCAACACCACGGTGCTGGTCCGCGGCGAGACGGGAACTGGTAAAGAGCTGATCGCCGGAGCGGTTCACCACAATTCGCATCGCGCCGCGCGCAACTTCGTCAAGGTGAATTGCGCGGCTCTTCAGGAGAACCTGCTCGAGTCGGAACTGTTCGGTCACGAGAAGGGCGCGTTCACCGGCGCCGACAAGCAGCGCATCGGCCGCTTCGAGCAGGCCGACGGCGGCACTCTGTTCCTCGACGAAATCGGCGACATGAGTCCGAACACACAGGCGAAGATCCTGCGCGTGTTGCAGGAGCACGAGTTCGAACGCCTCGGCGGCACGCGCACCATCAAGGTCGATGTCCGACTGATCGCGGCGACGAACCGCGACCTCCCATCGATGGTTGAGGCCGGCCAGTTCCGTGAAGACCTGTACTACCGCTTGAATGTCGTGACGATGGAGATGCCGCCACTGCGCGAGCGCAAGGACGACATCGCCGCGCTGTCGAACTTCTTCATTCGCCGCTTCGCCGGCGAACTGAAGAAGAAGATTCAGGGGCTCGAACCCGAAGCGCTCAAGCTGTTGATGCGCTATCAGTGGCCCGGCAACATCCGCGAACTCGAGAACGCGATCGAGCGCGCCATGTTGCTGGCCGAAGGCTCACACATCGCCGTGGACGATTTGCGACTCGGCGACACCGGACCAACCGGTGCCCCGCGCGACAACGCGTCGGTCGTGAAGATTCCGCCGACCGGTATACCGCTCGAAGAGGTCGAACGCATCGCCCTCATCGAAGCGCTGAAGATGTCGAACTGGGTGCAGAAGGATGCGGCGGAACTGCTGGCGATCAGCCCCCGCGTCATGAACTACAAGATCAAGACACTCGGCATCGACTTCCCACGCGGCCGGCGCGCGGCGCTGCAGCACCACGAGCCGAACGGCGTCGGCGCCAGCAACGTCGCGTAGTCGGCGGCTGCTGACTATCAGCAGCTCCCCGTTCGCTGCAGGACGAAATCCTGGCGCACGTCCCTCGATGCTTCAACTTGCCCGGGCGGACACGATGGACTCTCCGGAGGCCGTGGCAGCGTTCCGCAGCTCCACCCCGGTGGCAAGACCTCGATCGACATCTCCGCCGGCACGTAGCCGGTTTTGGATGCGCGAAGCGTGAACTTGCCCCAGTTGAGGGTTCGTGTCGTCTGATAACCGGTTGCCGTTGTCGTCGCACCGACGCCTGCGTCGGGACCGCTGACGATCTCCACTTGAGCGCCCTCGATTGCGCCGCCACACGCCGCCGCGGCTTCGCGGACGCTGCCGAAGAGCGACACACGAACGCGATCTGCCACGAGGTCGAGTGTGGTGTCGCCACGCAGTGTGAGCTGGCGCCCCGGTGTGTCGTAGCCCCATTTGATGACGCACACGATGTAATCCCCCGCCGGCAGTGTGGGGATGCGATACATGCTGCCGCTGAGAGGCGTGGAGCCACCGCCCGCCACACGGCCGTCCCGTTCCGCATGGACGCCGGCGTCCCCGATCGGCTCGCCCCACTGCGTGGTGATGCGCCCCGATAGCACGAACCCTTTCTGCTCGAGCTGGACATTGAGCGTTGTGTTGGCTTGAACAACTTCAGTTCGCTGCAGGTCGACGAACTCCGAGCTGCTGAATTGCAGCGTGAGAGTGCCGGGCTCGAGCTCTGTCATCGTGTAATAGCCGACGTTATTGGCGTACGTCTCCCGTTGCGCGTTGACGCCCTCGACCACCTGTACTCGCGCGTTCGGGATGGGGGATCCACTCGCCGCCGCGTACACCGTGCCGCTCACGGCCACGCGCGATGAAGGAGTGGGCGACGGGGCGGGCGGCGTCGGAGACGGAGACGACGGAGGGATTGTCGACGGCCCTGTCTGCTCCCCTTCCCTGGGGGAACAGGCCAGAGCTACCGCCAAGAGCGCAAGTACGAAGGCATTTCGCATACGCGCCCCGAGGCAACTTGCGTTCCAGCCGGAAGGCCGCTGAAATGCGGGATGTTTTGGACGTTTAGGCGCGGTCGCGCGGTAAATCCCTCTCGCCGCCCGATACGGCAACGTGGCTGCGGCGCAACAGTTCCGTCTGCAACCGGAAGACGCTGTTACATTCGCTTCGCGCGCGGACGCGGAGGTCCGCGTCTCGATGCACCAGGCATCGACTTCCGCGCGGTCGGCGCGCGGCGCTGCATCACAAACCAAACGCGATCAGTGCGTCGCGCGGTGGATCAATTTCTTCACGGTGTTCCAA
>DATCXH010001260.1:0-3625 GCA_036565925.1 Vicinamibacterales bacterium | reverse complement strand
GGCGTGACGGCTCCTTCGGCCCGGGGCTTCGCTCGACGGCGTGTCCAGACCTTGCGATCGACCTAACCAAGCCACAGCCCTGCGTCAACATCTCTACCGGCATCGGTTCTCTCACCGTGCGAGGCATGCCGTTCACGCAGTTCACGCCGTATCTTTCGCCATATGTGAACAGAGTGATCGTGGATCGCACGGGACTCGATGGCCGCTACGACATCGACCTCAAATGGACGCCAGAAGTTCCGGCGCAGGGCCGTGGGTCCAACGAACCGCCGGCGCCGGATCCGAACGCGGTGTCGATCTTCACGGCGCTGCAGGAGCAGCTCGGCCTCCGGCTCAATTCGACGCGGGAGATGGTGGACGTCCTGGTCATCGACACCCTGGAGCGTCCGACACCGAACTAAGCACGCGACGCGATCATCACATTGCTCATTCCTTGAACGCGCTGATGCCGGCGACAGCGAATGCTGGCAAACAGATCACCAGCATCACGACTGTGGCAGTGGCGACGGTGCTCGGCTGTGCCTCGGACAGCTCTGGGTTCGTGCGCATGCTGCGAATGTCCTCGATTGCCTGAAACCACTCCCAACACACGGACGCAATGAACGCGACAGGTGCAAGCATCCCTAACTGTGAGCGAAGCGATGGTTGCCACAACGCCACGAACAGATAGATGACCGTCACGTTTGCGACTACGGAACAGGCGAGAAACCAGCCTGGCCGTCGGTCCGTGTAGTCATCCCAGAGCCCGGCTACGCCGAGCATCGCGAACGACACGAGATAGGCGGCAATCCACCAAGGCATGCAATTCTCCCGCGCAAGGATAGCTCTGCGGATCACTAAAATACTCATGTGCCGAGAGTGACGCCATTCCGTCGAACGACGGCGCACCCGTGCAAGTGGCCAAGCCCACACTCGTGTTCAGCGGCACCGTGACAGCGGTCGACCAAGCTCGCTACATAGTCGCGTTTCGCGTCGAACGCGTGTGGAATGGTGAATTGCGTCGCGAATCGACCTTTTTCGTCGCGCCTGTTGTCGAAGGTGCGCAGGCATCGTCGTTTCACGCCGGCACGCGCTATCTCGTTGCCGTTTACGGAACGGTTCGCATCTTCAATGCCGAAGACGCAGGTTCCGCTGCCGTGCCCACTCCCACATTGTTCGTTGCCTTCGGGTGTAAGTGGAAAGAAACCGCAGAAGCCGATCACCTAGAGGTTAGGTCTGCGACTCTTTGCCTCGACCGTGGGCGCTCTGCCGTCGAGACCTCAGGTGCAGCGCAGCACCGAAGATCACCAATCCTATTCCGCCGTATAGGATGGCGTGGCAGACCAGATGAACCTGACGTTCGTATGCGATTGGACCGAGCAGGCACAATGCCTCGCCGCCGAAAATACAGGCCACACCAATCGCGACAACGCGCGCGTGGGAGGCGGAGTATCTCGGCCGATCGTGCACGGCTAGCAGCATAAGGCAACGCGCAAGGTCGTTGAAGTTGCGAGACAATTTCATGCAGGGCGAGACCATGTCGTGTTCATCGTCAATCGACGGCGACCAGGCGTGAACGGTCAATAGCTGTCCGATGCGGATCATCTCTATCGTTGGTCTGCTTGTGATGATCGTCGGGATCATTGGCCTTCTCCTGAGAAACGCCATCTTCTCGACGTCGCTGCTCGGCGTCGGCGCTCAGGTGGCGGCGGTGGGGCTCATGATCTGGGCGCGAATGACCATGGGTCGCCGAAGTTTCCATGCCACCGCCGATCCGACTGACGGAGGCCTCGTCACCTCGGGCCCCTACCGCTTCATCCGGCATCCGATCTACACGTCCATATGTCTGTTCTGCTGGACGGCGGTCCTGGCTCACGCGTCTTCGATTACCGTCGTCCTTGGCGGTCTCGTCATGGTCGGCGCATTCATGCGGATGACTGCCGAAGAGCGCCTGCTTGTCCAGCGCTACCCAGGCTACCGGCTCTACGCGTCGGCGACGAAACGGATGGTGCCCTATGTGTTCTAGTAGGTGTTCGACGACTGGAAGGCGGGCCCAGATGATTCACGCGATGGGAACACTGCGAAGGCTTGCGTCGGCCGTAATCGTGGCACTCGTGGCCTCGAGTCCGTTGCTCGCGCACCACGACTGGCCCGTCGATCGGACCAGGCAGATTACCCTCAAGGGAACCGTGACCGCGTTTCTCTGGGCCGATCCGCACGTGACGATCGCGCTCGACGTGCCGGCCAACGGCACCGTCGAAAAGTGGAAGCTCGGAGGCTCGAGCAAGAAAAATTCGGCAGTCAACGGCTGGGACAAGAACACGTTGAAGCCGGGAGACGTCATCACCGCGATCGGTTTTCGCTTTCGCGACGGATCGAATGCGGCCCAGTTGCAGAAGATCGTGATGGCAAACGGCAGGGAAATGGATCTTTACAAGGGGCTGCGCGTGCTGACGTCCGAGGAAGCGCAGCCTGACGCGCGTCTCGTGCCGAAGCCGTTGAACGCGTACTGCAACGACAGCGGCTGTCCCGACTACTCCAAAAGCGCCGAAGCGGCCAAGCGGTTCAGCAGCGTCGGCCACTGCTCTATGGCTGTCGTCGGCACGTGCGGAAAGTATCGTTTCGTCAGGGTTGGAGACGGATTCGTCTCTTCCACCGAGTACTTCGACGGCTCTGGAAAACTGGCCGCTGCCAAAGCCACGTCGGATGCGCCTCCCTACTTGACGGTCTATGGTCTGCGCCCGGCGTGTTCAGAGGTCATCGCGACAGACTACTGTGCGAGATGAAAGGTTGCTAAAGAGGAGTATCGAGTCAGTCCTCGCGCGGCTTCTCGATGCGATCGATCAGCAAAACCTCGACCGGACCTCTCTCCGATTGCAGCTTGAGACCAAGCTGTTCCTGTAGTGCGGTGAAGATTGATGGTCCACCCGCCAGTGGCGGCGGAGGAACTGGAAGACCCGGAGGCAGGTCGGTCGCAGCAGCGAACGGGCGCCGATCGGGCGTCCATTCGACGAGCACGTCGTAGTTTCCCTTCAAGCCGGTACGATCCACGACGACGCGATCCTCTACTACGCGTGGAAAGGCCACCGTGGTCAAGTCCAGCATCGTTCGCGATCTCGCGACGATCAGACCGGGCTCAGCCCTGATGACGCAGCTGGGAACGTCCTTCGGATCGCGTGGCAACGGCGGAGGCACTCCGCCGCGATCGGCGATGAAGCGAACGCAATCGATGTCGGGCGTCCGACGCAGACGCGGACCCAACGCACCATCGTTCCGACTGAGTCTGAGCGCGTAGATGGGCATGTCGGCGGTCGTGTTCCGGGCGACCATGCGGAACCGGTCGGCGAGCAGCGCACGCAGCATCACGCGGAGCTGGTCGGTCGATACATCTCCTCTGGCTTTCGCGACGATGTCGAATCGATCTTCGTTCAGCCACTTTGGACCGGCGGAAATTCTCGAGAAGCGAAGCGGGTTGGGAATCCCGTAGGCATACGCCACAATTTCTCGGACCGTGAGCCCGGTGATCGCGAGGCGTCCCGGAAGAACACGGATGCCACGTGAATCCGTTCGGCTTGGGTTCGATCTGACGCTTGCGACTTCAAATGCCGGCGCGCTGCTTTCGGCTGTGCGCGATTGAACAGCGGCG
>DATCXH010001257.1:0-4031 GCA_036565925.1 Vicinamibacterales bacterium | reverse complement strand
CTGCCTGACGCCGGCGGAGATGAAGACCGTCAACACGTTCTACAACGGCGTGAAGAACAGCAAGGGCGAGCTGATTTTCTCAGGTCAGCAAATCACCAACCCGCTTCCCGCGCTCGCACCGCCCAGGGACGTTCCCGGCGGCGGGTACGACACGGTTCGCATCTGGGGTTTCCAGAACAAGGACTACGACTGGAAGACGTTCGATCTCGATCGCGACATGCCGATCATCAATTCAAAGGTTGGGTTCGTCGATGCGACCGATCCTGATCTGAGCAAGTTCAAAGCGCGCGGCGGCAAGCTGCTGCTCTATGCGGGCTGGGGCGACACGACGATCACGCCCGAGAACACGGTGCTGTACTACGAGAGCGTGCTGCAGAAGATGGGCAAAAATCAGGGCGACTTCACGCGTCTGTTCATGGTCCCGGGCATGGCCCACTGCGGCGGCGGCGCCGGGCCGAACACGTTCGATTCGATCGGTGCCCTCGAGGCCTGGCGGGAGAAGAGTGCTGCGCCGGCAGAGATCACGGCATTCAATCCGCAGACGGGACTCTCGCGTCCGATCTGTCCCTATCCGCAGTACGCGAAGTACAAGGGAACGGGCAACACGAAGGACGCGGCAAATTGGTCCTGTGTCGCGCCGTGACAAGAAGCTTGATTTAGGGATCTTTGAATATCGATTCGTTGTTGATTGTTGATTACTGATTGTCGATTTCACCTGGCAACGACGCCTCGGTCCAGCGACTTGAATCAACAATCAGCACTCGCAAATCAACAACGAATCAACCATCAACAATCAGCGATCGACAATCGATCACTAAAAGCTGAACGTCACATTGAACCGCACAAACCGCGGCGCGACGATTGACGTCGGCCGCAGCCACGTTGCGCCGTTCGTCGCGTAGTCGAAGTTCTGCTGGAACGCCGTGCCGTCGTTGGTGTTGAGCAGGTTGTAGAGATCCACGCCGATATCCGCGCGCGTGCCCCCGAAACGAATGATTTTCGCGAACCGCATATCGACCTGGTTGATACGCTCGTCCGGATAGAGCTGCCCGCTCTCGAGCAGATTCACGGTGGTCGTTTGCGTCACGAGCGCCGTGCCCGGCAGACGCCCGAGTGATGCCTGCACCACCGAGTTCGGCACCGCGACATTGGCGTTCAGCGAAGCACCGTTGGTCGCCGACGTGCTGCCCACGAGACCTGGCAACGCATTCGCCGCGTTCAGCGAGCGCATCTGCGCGCTCACCAACACGTCGATCTTCGGCAGCGTATACGCGATCAGGCCACGGAACGACGTCATCCATGGCTCGGTGACATGGCAGCCTCGTGGATCGGGACTGTCGATCTTGACCTGGGCCTCGCAGATGTCGCGCACGCCGCGTCCGGTACTGGTCCCGCCCTGCAGCATCAGCCCGTTGCGCATGCGCGCGTTGAGCGTCACGTCCACGCCATGCCAGTACTGCGTGCGGGCATCACCGAAGTCGGTTTCAAACGTCTGATACGTGCGCGCGCCACGCAGCGCTGCGTCGCGCGTAATCGCATACTGGGTGATCGAGTAACCGCCGCCATCCGGAAGATCGGGATGCTGTGGCGCAACGAACGTCCACGGTGTGTAGTCCGACGGCCCAACCAGCTGATTGTCGGTGACGAAAAAGTTCTGGAACGAACGGCGGTAGTAGCCGATCTCTGCCGACACGCGCGGCAGCAACTGTTGCTGGACCGACGCGCCGAACTGCCAGTCCGACGGTCGCACTCCCCAGCCGTGAAGAATGTCAGGGTTGATGATCGTCGTGTTTGGGTTGTCGCTGCCGAAGTTCAGACCGAGACCGCCGACCGCCGCGCATTGATCGCCACCGCTCGCGCGATTGTCCTGCGCCGCCGGATTCCGCAGATCGCAGTCCACGACGAAGTTGCCGTTGTCTACCCAGCCGCGCGCCGGGTTACCGACCCCGAGCCCGACGACCGTGACGATGCGACGGGCCGGATTGTTGGCCCAGTAGTTCTCATCGTTCGACGCGGTCTGGAGGTATTTACCGATGTTCACCTTCAGCGCGGTCCTGCCGGTACCGAAGACGTCCCAGTTACCGCCCCATCGCGTGGTGATGTCGTTGTACGCATCGACGCTCGGCGTGCGCGGGAAGCTGATCGGACCGGCGATGTAGGGTGACGGGGTGGACGTGCCGTTGTGATCGCCGGGCGCCCAACTCCACGCGCGGTCGTAGCGAACGGCGCCCTGGATGGTGAGGCGTCGGAACGTCCACTGATCTTGCACGAACAGCGCCGACGTCGCAGTGCGATCGTTCTGCTCCCAGCGTGGCGCAATGAAGTACGAGACACCGGTCGGCACACCGTTGGTGAACGTATAGCGCAGCAAGGAATCGTTGGCTTGACGGCCCTGCAGTGACAACTGATACGAGCCTTGATATCCAAACTTGATGTTGTGCGAGCCGGTCACGTACGAGGCCGTCGCACGCCAGTTGTTCGGATTGGCGTCGTTATCGGCCCACCCGAATCCAAGCGGATCGAACGCGCCGCGATACGTGAAGTTCGCGGGGTGTCCCTGGATCGCCGACGTCTCGGTGACCGGAATCAGGTTGATGCGATCGGGCGGCGCCTGGCCGAAGCCGGCCCACAGATAGTGGAATCGCGAGTAGCCGGCCTCGAGGAGGAACTTGTTCGAGATCGGCGAGTTCCACGTCGCTTGCGTCACGAAATACGGGAAGTCGTGATAGCCGGGCCACGATTCGGGCGACGCGGGTGTGCCGCCGCCGAAGTTGCCGAGGCCAACCCAGTCCGACTCGGCGCCACGGCAGCCGCCCTCGGCGCCGAGCGTCGAACCGGAGCAGCGATGCTGGTATTCGTGCGAGAACGACACGCGATTCCGCGCGCTCACCTGCGCAGTGATTCGGAACGAGTAGATGTCGCGCGAGTTGGCGTTGCGCGATTCGACCGCCTCGTTGCGCGCGTAGTCCCACCGTGCCGCGTTGCCCGCATAGGCATTGGCGAACGCGCCCTCGACGAGCGTGAAGTTGGCGTACTGCCGCGCGCTTCCGAAAAACCATATGCGGTCGCGCTTGATCGGTCCGCCGAAGCTGCCGCTGACGTCCCACAGTGCAATCGTCTCCGGCGGTTTGGTGATCCCGTACGACCGCAACTGATCGTCGATGTTGTTCGCCGAGGACCAGCTGCCCGCGCCGCTGTAGAAGGCCGACCCTCGGAATTCGTTGCCGCCGGATCGCGGTACGAGATTGATGCTCGGGCCACCCTGCTCCGCTTCGCCGAGTCCGCCAGACACCAGCACCTGCATCTCTTCCGCGTTGTTCGTGTCGTACGTGAACGTCGACACGCCGCCTCCATTGAACGAGGCGGCAACCGGAAGGCCATCGATGTGCACACGGCCTTCGTTCTGCCGTCCGCCGTGCGCGGTAAAGAATGTCATGTCGGGCGTGGTCATCGCGCCCGTTGCGCCGGTGTTGGTCATCAAGCCCGGAATCGCGTTGAGCAGGGCGCCGTACGTCCGCGTCGCCGGCAGCGCCTTGACGATGTCGGCATCGAGGACGGTTTCGCGGCGGGTGGACTGCACGTCCACGACAGGAGTCTCACCGGTGACGGTGATCGTTTCCTGCAGTGCGCCGACGCGCATGTCGGCGTTGATTGTTGTGACGCCTGAGCCCGCGAGCGCCACGCCCTCGCGAACCACGCGTGCGAAGCCTTGCAGCGAGAAGGTCACCGAGTAGGTGCCTGGCGGCAGATCGGTGATGCGATACTGGCCCGATCCGTCCGTAATCGCACTGCGTGCGCGCTCGATCAACGCCGGACTGCCCGCATCGACGGTCACGCCAGGCAGTACAGCACCGGACGTATCGCGCACGACACCGGCGAGCGTCGTCTGCGAATACGCTAGAGAGGGCAGGAGGACACCACACGCGAGGACACACAGACCCAGCAGTCTTCTCATGACCAAGCTCCCTTCGCAGAGTGAAGCTGCGCACGCCGAAAGGACTCGATACCCGACGCCGGAGGGACTACCCGCC
>DATCXH010000663.1:0-2204 GCA_036565925.1 Vicinamibacterales bacterium | reverse complement strand
CCGCCGCCCGGACAAGCCGCTGCGGCACGCTCTCATGCAGATGATGCCGTCGTCGCTGTCCCGTGTAACGATCGACATAGTGCCGCGTGGCCGGGAACATCCATTGCCAACCCCACTCGCGTCCGGCATTCGGATACTTTCGCGCCAGCGCGTCCGGCAGCGCCACCCAGCCGCACCCGTCGGCCAGATCCCGATCGTGCAGCGCACGGACCCGCGTCAGCTGCCCCTTGAGCGGATCGACCAGCGTCGATGCCAGCATCGTGACCCGGTCCTTCCGTCCCTTTCCGTCGCGCACGCGAATCTCACGGAGGTCGAGATCGACGTCCTTCACGCGCAGCTCCACGCACTCGAGCAGGCGCAGTCCCGAACCGTACATCAACGACGCCATCAGCCATACAGTTCCCTCGAGCTGCGAGAGCAGCGCGCGAACCTCGTCGCGTGACAGGACGACTGGGATGCGCACCGGCCTCTTAGCGCGAACAATGCCATTCAGCCAGTCGAGCCGCTCGCCCAATACCTCCGAGTAGAGGAACACCAGAGCACTCAACGCCTGGTTCTGAGTCGAGGCGCTCACACCTCCGGTCGTCGCCAGCGACGAGAGAAAGGCCACCACCTCGCTCTCCCCCATGTCGCGCGGATGCCGTTTGCCGTGGAACAGGATGAATCGGCGGATCCAGCCGACATAGGTCCGCTCGGTGCGCGGACTGTAATGGCGCGTGCGAATGGCCTCGCGCACGCGATCGAGCAGCTTCGGTTCGCGTGACTCCATCGAGACGACGATGGCATCGTCACCGTCACGTTCGCAACAGATCGCCGGATGACCGAAGTCACACCTGCGACGAGATCGTCGACTGCGGCCGTCTGTCCGATCGCTCCCGCATCACACTTCGCATGTCGGCTCTGCTCCGGTTATGCCCGGCGACTGGAGGTAGCACCTCGCGTACGAAAAAAAAGGCCGGTCCGAAAGGACCGGCCTCCATTGCAGGTCCGGCTGCCACCTTCGGCGCTGCGCGCGCCAAGGAAGCCGGACACGACATCCGTTGTTACTCGACGTCGCCTGCTGGCGGACGTCCGAGCATCGGCTCGTCGGTATCGAACGCGTACTCGATCTCGCGATCGAGATCGAGATCGTCCTCCGCCGGCTGCGGCGGCACCGGCGGCGGCGGCGGCTCGTCCGCCGGGATCCGCACGTGGCGATACCACTCGAAGCCCGTGCCGGCTGGGATGAGACGTCCCATCGTCACGTTCTCCTTCAAGCCGCGCAGGTGATCGATCTTCCCGGAGATCGACGCTTCCGTGAGGACGCGTGTCGTCTCCTGGAACGAGGCCGCCGAGATGAACGAGTCAGTCGAGAGCGATGCCTTGGTGATCCCCAGCAGCATCGGCTGCGCCGTCGCCGGCCGGCCGCCCGCCTGAATCACCCGCTCGTTCTCTTCGAGGAACCGGAACTTGTCCGTCTGCTCGTCGATCAGGAACTCGGTGTCACCGACATCCTCGATCCGCACCCACCGCATCATCTGCCGCGAGATGACCTCGATGTGCTTGTCGTTGATGTTGACGCCCTGCAGTCGATAGACCTCCTGGATCTCGTTCACCAGGTACTTCTGCAGTTCCTTCTCGCCCAGCACCCGCAGAATGTCGTGCGGGTTGCTCGGACCGTCCATCAGCTGCTCGCCGGCGCGCACGCGCTCGCCTTCGTGCACGTTCACGTGCACGCCACGCGGCAACGCGTACTCACGCGCGTCGCTGCCATCGTCGGGGACGATGATCAGTTTGCGCTGACCCTTGACCACGCCACCGTCCTTGACGATGCCGTCGATCTCGGAGATGACCGCCGGATCCTTCGGCTTGCGCGCTTCGAACAGCTCGACGACGCGCGGCAGACCGCCGGTGATGTCCTTGGTCTTCGTCGTTTCGCGCGGGATCTTCGCCAGCACGTCGCCGGCTTCCACGTTCTCGCCGTCCTGCACCATGAGGTGCGCGTGCGACGGCATGTGGTACTTCCGCGTGACTTTCCCGGACTTGTCCTTGATCTCGATCGTCGGCTGCTTCTTCTCGTCCGCTGAATCGACGATGATGAAGCGCGACAGACCGGTGACCTCGTCCACCTCTTCGTGGACCGTCATCCCTTCGATGATGTCCTTGAAGCGGATAGTGCCGGGTTCCTCGGTGAGGATCGAGAACGTATACGGATCCCACTCGAC
>DATCXH010001110.1:0-8207 GCA_036565925.1 Vicinamibacterales bacterium | reverse complement strand
CAGCGGCGGACGCCGCGCGGCGCACGGCATCGGCCGATTCGAGTGAAGCGCGAGACGTCCAGAACGTACGCAGCGGCGCATTCGCCGCAGAGAGACTCGGACCGGTACTTTCGGTAAGGATCAGTATCGCGACACAAAGACCGACCAGCGGACGTGCCACACGAAGAAGGCCGCCCACTCGGAGCGAGACGCGACGCAGCATGTGCATGAGGGAAGCAGGAATGTACCATCATACTTGAGCTGACGTATGCACGTACTCGGCATTGATGCTGGAGGAACGAAGACGGTGTGCTTGCTCGCAGACGATCGCGGCGAGGTTCTCGCTCATGCGCGCGCGTCCGGAGCCAATCTTCAGGTGATGGGTGAGTTCGCCGTCGAAAAGATCCTTCACCGCGTGATGGACGAGACGCTCGGCGAACGCGACATCAAACTCGCCGCCATCTGCGTTGGTATTGCGGGTGTCGATCGACCACGAGACGCACACACCATCAAAGAGATCATGCGCCGCATCGGCCAGAAGACGCCGACGGTGGTCGTCAACGATGCGTTGGTAGCACTGGTGGCCGGAGCCGGCCATCATCCCGGCGTGGTTGTCGTCGCCGGGACCGGTTCGATCGCCTACGGACGCGATGCGGAAGGTCGTGCCGCGCGCGCCGGGGGGTGGGGATATCTCCTCGGCGATGAAGGCGGTGGCTTCTGGATCGGACGGGCCGCCCTGTCAGCAGTAGTCCGGCAGTTCGATCATCGAGGGCCCGCGACGTTGCTGACGGACCTCGTTCTCGCGCAGATGCAGCTCTCGACCCCCGCGGAAGTGATCCACGCGATCTACGACCGCGGACTCCAGCGCCACGTCATCGCCGGCCTTGCCGGGGTCGTGCAGCGCGCCATGGAAGCTGGCGACGCAGTTGCGGGCGAGATCCTCGACCGGGCCGCAATTGAGCTGGCGGCAGCTGCCGCGTCGGTCGTGACCCGCCTCGGCATGCGCGGTGATGTTTTTCCCACGGTGCTCGCCGGGGGCATGTTCAAGGGCATTCCGTCTCTGGTCGCAAGCGTGACGACGCGTCTGGGCGAAGTGGCGCCAAGGAGTGAGGTCCGGCGTCTCGAAATCGAACCGGCCAACGGGGCGGTGACGCTCGCGATCGCGGCGGCGCGGGGCAATGTCGTTGTGCCGACGTACATCTGAGACACGGTGGAAATCAGAGTTTTCACGACGACTGAGGAACTGGCGCGCGCAGCCGCCCAACGCGTCGCCGACTCACTACGTGAGCGCCCGGATATTGTGCTCGGCTTGCCCGCGGGCCGGACGCCTGTCGGCGTGTACGCCGAGCTGGCACAGCTGTCTTCGGCCAGACAAGTGGACTTCTCACGTGCGACCGCGTTCGCATTGGATGAGTTCGTCGGTATCGATCACTCGCATCCTGCCAGCTTTCACCGATTCATTCGCGAGCACCTGATCGATCACGTCGGCGTCCCCGCCGAGCGCTTCCACGGACTCGATGGGGTGGCCGATGACCTCCAAGCTGAATGCGAACGCTATGAAGCCGCAATCGAGCGGGCAGGCGGGATCGGATTACAGCTACTCGGCATCGGTGGCAACGGTCACATCGGCTTCAACGAGCCTGCGAACGAGCTGCCGGCGCTGACTCATCGCGTGACGCTGCTCGATCAAACGAGAAAGGCCAGCGCTGCGCTCTTTGATGGCGACCTCACCCGCGTTCCGCGGGAGGCATTGACGATGGGCGTGGGCACGATACTGAAGGCCAAAATCCTCATACTGCTGGCCGCAGGAGAGAACAAGGCGTTGAGCGTTGAACGGATGGTACGCGGTCCGCTCACGCCACAGCTGCCCGCATCATTTCTGCAGGCGCATCGAGCCGTCGAGGTCTACTTGGACCGGCCGGCAGCGTCGCGTCTTTGAATGCGCTGTGCGGAATCGGCCGATGGAATCGAGCCAGTCGTTCCGTTCTGGCCGGTGGTGACTGCCGTGCCTTCCGCGTGTCCCTGCAGCAGACCGCGCAATCGAGGCTCAATGTCTTCACCGAGCGCTTCGCGCATCGAATCGTGGGCTTTTCGCAAGCGGGCAATCGCTTTTGCGTACGTCAGGCCGGTCTTCTGCATCACGATCGCGGCTTTGACGTTCCACTGAGCCACCTTCAAGAGTTTGTCGGCTTCGTCGTATTCGAGACCGGTCACGATATTGACGATGCGTCGTGCCCGGTCCTTGAGCTTCTCAGAACCAGTCTGCACGTCCACCATCAGGTTGCCGTAGGTCTTACCAATGCGCACCATCGCCCCCGTGGTGAGCATGTTGAGCACCAGCTTCGTCGCCGTCCCGGCTTTGAGACGCGTCGAACCGGCGATCACTTCGGCCCCCACACCCGGAGAAATCGTCAGATCGACGAAGGTCTGCAATTCGGTCCCGGGATCGCACGTCACGAAAATGATCCGTGCGCCGCTCTTGCGAGCACGCGTCAGCGCACCGCGAACGAATTGCGTCATGCCGCTCGCCGACACGCCGACGACGACGTCCTTTTTCGTCGGCCGCAGACGATTGACGGCGCGAATCCCTTCTTCGTAGTTATCCTCGACGCCTTCCTTCGCGGTGAAGATCGCCTCTCGACCTCCGGCCATGATGGCTTGCACGAATGAAGGACTGGTGCCGAAGGTCGGCGGCATCTCGGCAGACTCGAGAATGCCCAGTCGCCCGCTCGTGCCCGCGCCGACGAAGATGATGCGGCCGTTCTTGCGCAGGGCCCCGGCGACCATCTCGACCCCGACGGCGATACGCTCGCGTTCACGCCGCACGGCGTCGAGCATCTTGCGATCTTCGTTGAGCATCAGGTCGACGAGGTCGTCTGCGTCGAGCTTGTCGATTCCGAGACTGAATGCGTTGATAGCTTCGGTAGGGAGGGATTGCCACTTGGAACGGACCGGCATACGACTACAATTCTAGTAAAGCGCCTCATCGAAAGGTAGGAGTGGACAGGGTCCTTGAGCAGTGTTTCCCCGCTTGACGCGTATATCACCCATCTGACCGTCGAGCGGCGGTTGGCCCGCAATTCAATCGACAGTTATGCCCGCGATCTGAACGGTCTAGCCGATTTCGCTGACCAACGAGGGTCCGCCATTGAGGCACTTACGCGAACTGACCTCGAGGGTTACGTACGCGACCTGATGGCGGAAGGGCGCTCGCCGCGATCCGTTGCGCGCGCGGTCGCCTGCTATCGTGGCTTCTTCCGTTTCCTGGTTATCGATGGCCGCCTCACGGTGAATCCAGCCGACGACCTTCGTCCACCGCGGGCGTGGAAGGTGCTGCCGCGTTATCTTGCGGTCGAGGACGTCGATCGACTCATCGAGCAACCGAACGTCAGCACACCACGAGGCCTGCGCGATCGCGCGTTGATTGAGCTCTTATATGCGACCGGCATGCGCGTGTCGGAGTTGCTGTCGCTGCGGCCGGCCGACGTGAATCTGGAAGCGTCGTATCTCACGTGCTCAGGCAAGGGGGACAAACAACGCATCGTCCCAATTGGCGACGAGGCGGGGGACTGGGTCAAACGATACTTACGCGAGGGTCGACACGCGCTGTTAGGAAAGCGGTCGAGCCCGCGTTTGTTCGTGAATGCCAAAGGTGGCGGGCCGGGGCTGACGCGGGTCGGTTTCTGGAAAATTCTCAAGGCGTACGCGCGGCAAGCTGGCCTCACCAAGACCCTGAGTCCTCACATGTTGCGGCATTCGTTCGCCACGCACTTGCTCGAACGCGGCGCTGATTTGCGCGCGATTCAGATGATGCTCGGTCACGCCGACCTGTCGACGACGCAGATCTACACGCACGTGCTCGAACAACGTATGCGCAGCATCTACGATAAGTTCCATCCCCGCGCATGATTCGTGCGCGATGGATCTTCATCCTGATCGCCCTTGGAATTGCGGTCGCCAGCTACGCATCGATGCCGCGCGCGTTCCGTCCACTGGCGGCGTCCGCGTCGCTGCGAACTCCCGTGCGGGGGGCGATTCACATTCACACGCGTCGTTCGGACGGAACGGGCACGGTCGATGATGTCGCGCGTGCCGCCTCACGAGCCGGACTGAAGTTCGTGATCATCACCGATCACGGGGATGGCACCCGCGAGCCGGACACCGCGACGTATCGGAATGGCGTGCTTTGTATCGACGCGGTCGAGATCAGCACGACGAACGGTCACGTCGTGGCCATCGGTCTGCCGCGCACGCCGTACTCTCTGGGAGGCGAAGCGCGCGATGTCGTCGAAGACGTTGAGCGACTTGGCGGGATGGCCATCGCCGCCCATCCCTCATCGCCGAAGCCGCAACTGAGCTGGACCGCGTGGGATGTCCCGGTTCAGGGTGTCGAGTGGGTGAACGCCGACAGTGAGTGGCGTGATGAGCCGCTTCACGCGATCGCTCGCTCACTGTTGACGTATCCCTTCCGGCGGCCCGAGACTCTCGCGATGCTGCTCGATCGTCCGACGCAATCTCTACAGCGCTGGGACGCACTGACCGCGCAGCGTCCAGTCGTGACGGTGGCAGGTGCTGATGCCCACGCCCGAATCCCGCTCACGAGCGTCGGTGACCCGTATGACAACCGCTTCTCGCTGCCGATGCCGGGTTACGAGCAGATCTTCCGAACGTTTTCGATTGCGCTGCCCGGTATCACGCTAGCGGGGGAGGCGAAGGCGGACGCCGGCGCGGTGCTCGATGCGATACGTCGCGGTCACGTGTTCTCGTCGATCGATGCGCTCGCTGGACCGGTCGCGTTCTCGTTCTCTGCATCCAGTACCGCTGGCAACGTCGCAATGGGGGAGGACGTTATCGCGACGGCACCAGTGACGTTTCAGGTGCGCAGCAATGCGCCCGGTGATGCCGCGATCACGTTGCTTCGCAATGGAGAACGCGTGCATGCCGCCTCCGGCCCTCAGTTGGAGTACACATCGTCCGAACGAGGTGTTTATCGAGTCGAGATGCAGTGGCCCGGTGCACCTGGCGATCCGCCGGTCCCCTGGATCGTTTCGAATCCGATATATGTCCTGAATGGCCCGCGTCCGGCAGTTCACGTCTCCGAGTCCATCGCGGCACCGACGCAAGTGGACGTTCGTTATAGCGATGGGCCCGCGACTGACTGGCACATCGAGAACAGCGCGCGCTCACGTGGTGCGCTCGATGTCGTCCCATCGGTGGGCGGTACGCAATTGCTGATGCGGTATGCACTTGGCGGTACGCAAGAGGAAGGTCCGTTTGTCGCGGCGTCGATGGCTGTGCCGCAAGGCATTGCAAACTCCGACCGTCTGATCTTCACGGCGCAATCAAACCGCCCGACTCGTATCTGGGTCCAGCTCCGTGTGGCAGGCGGAGCTCAGGGGAGGAGCTGGCATCGATCGGTTTACGTCGACGAGATGCCTCGACCAATAACCGTCGCGCTTGCTGACCTGCGTCCGCTGGAACCCACGACGACTGGACGTCCCGTGCTCGCCGACGTCCGCGATATTCTCTTCGTTGTTGACACTGTCAACACTCGCCCAGGCGTGAGCGGGCAATTGTGGCTGGACGACGTGAGAGTGGGACGCTGACTGCGTGAATCAGGTGCGCACGGTGAGCAGCAAATACAACGCACCCGCACCAAACAGCATATTGGGGGCCCACGCCGCCAACGCCGGCGCCATCACGCCTCCCGCGCCCATCGCCGCGAAGACACTGATCGTCGTCCAGTAAACGATGGCGATGCCGATCGCGACGCCAATGCCCGCCATTGCGCCGCTGCGCCCGATGGTCACCGCAAAGGGCACCGCGAGCAACGTCATGATCAACGTGACGAATGGAAACGACAGCTTGCGCCACAACGCGACTTGTTGCGGCACGACATCGAGTCCGCTGGCGCGGAGTCGTTCGGTGTAATCCCGAAGCTGTGTGTAGCTCATGAAATCCGGATCGGGTGAGTCGGTGGTGAAGAGTGCCGCCGGCTCGAAGACCTTGCGCGTGTGCTCGAACGCGGTGAAGCCACCGGGCTTTGGCTTACCCGTCGCCGGATCGAACTCTCGCGTCCAACCTTGCTCGACCTGCCAGGTTGCATCCTTCACAAGCGAGGCGCGCTGCGCGAATGTGCGTCCGGTCAGTCGCGTCATGTCGGCGTTGAATTCGTAAATCCACAGCCCGTTGAATTTGCGCTCCCGTGGATCGAAGTAATTGTAGTGATAGATATCGCCATCGTTGCCCATGACCCAGCGACGGTTGAGGAGGCCAAACGTGGTGGGGTCGCCTCCCTTCATCACATACTTGATCTCCTCGGCCCTCCGGTTCGCTGGTCCCAGCAACGTCTGCTCGAGGACGAAAATCGTTCCGCCCGCCACGATCGCCGCGCCCACCATGGGCAACGCGACCCGATACAAGCTGATGCCGCATGCCTTCATGACAATCAGCTCGCTGTTCTTCGTCAACAGCGCCACGGTGACAAGCGTGGCGAGCAGCACCGACAACGGGATGATGTAGTAGAAGTACTGCGGCGTTTGATAGAGCAGGAACGTCCACAGCATCGTCCACGTTCCGTCGCCCTTGAGGACTTTCTCCGTCAATTCGGTGAAGGTCGAAATGTAAAACAAGCTGCACAGCGCGAGCGCCGAGAGGCCCCACATCCGCAAATAGGTGAGCGCGACGTAGCGGTCCAGGGTGCCGAGAGGCATGAAGAAACGGGTCCGCCCACCGGCGGTAACTGTGCCGAGCTTGCGTAAGAACGCGGGTAGCGGAAGGCGCAAGGGCCTGTCTGCAACGCGGCCACGCCATTTCAGAAGAACGATGCCGGCCAGTCCGAGGACGATATTGGGAAGCCACGCGGCGAGCCACGGCGCGAGCATCTGCCCCTTGGTCAGCGACTGCCCGAGCCAGAGCAGGATGTAATAGACGAACACGATCGCGACGCCAATCACGAAGCTCGCCAGCTTGCCGTCGCGTCGATTGGTGGCGCCAAGCGCAAGGCCAATCAGTCCGAACACCAGACACGCAGCTGGGATCGAGAACTTCTTGTGGATCTCAAAGAGCTGGTTGTGCGGGAACTGACCCTGCGCGCGAATCTCGTCGGCGCGGGCCCGTAGTTCCGCGATCGACATCTCCCGATCGCCTTTGGGAGGCCCGCCCTCTGGAAACATGCCGCCCGGATTAAGGCTGATTACGACCTGACCAAAGCCCCAGACGTCATAATTTCCCGCGGCGTCGGTAGAGTGCCGAGTCCCTTCGTCGAGCACCATCTCGACTGACTTCTTACCGCGATCGATGACGACGCGTCCGTGTTTGGCAAGGTAGACCGCGGAGCCTTCGCCGGCGCGGTTGTCGGACATGAACACGCCGTTCCATCCACCGGTCTTCGGGATCTCTCGAACGTAGAGGTCGATGTTCGAAAACTGATCAAAAAACACTCCGGGCTTGACCTCGCCCTCGGCCTGCGAGGCGATGATGTTGAAGGTGATTTCTCGGAAACGCTGATTGCCGGCTGGCACTGACACGAGCAGCACATATGCTGTCGCGGCGCAGCAGAGCACTGAAACGAATCCGACGGGGCGGAGGAGCCGCCTCATGCTGACCCCGCAGGCCTGGAACGCCACGAACTCGCGGTCTGCTGAGAGGCGGCCGAACGCCACCAACAGAGCCATCAGCAGCGACATTGGTATCGTGAGGCCGAGCGACATCGGCAACAGCGCGAGGATGACCTGAACCACGGCTGATATCGGCGCGCCTTTGGCGATGTACTTCTCGGCGTACCGCATGAACTCGGGAATAATGAACAAGAACGTGAACACCAGCAGCCCGAGGCCGAAGGGCATGAGCAGCTGCCGGATCACGTAGCGGTCCAGAATCCTCACAAGTCCTCAGTTTCTTCCTTTATCGGCATTATGACCCGCGTCGCAATCCTCTGGCACATGCATCAGCCGTTCTACCAGGATCTGGCCACCGGCGAGCACATCCTGCCATGGGTGCGGCTGCATGGCATCAAGGATTACTGGGGCATGGTGGCACTGATGCGCGAATTTCCGCAGGTACGCGTCACGTTCAACCTGGTGCCGTCGCTGCTCGTGCAACTGGAAGCCTTCGCTCGAGACGAAGCCCAGGATCGCCACCTCGCGCTCGGCTTGAAGCCGGCGGATGCGCTGACGGACGAGGAACGCGCGTTCTGCGTCGAAAACTTCTTCCACGCCCACAAGCCT
>DATCXH010001166.1:0-2197 GCA_036565925.1 Vicinamibacterales bacterium | reverse complement strand
GGCGTGATCGAAATGTAGCCGTCGCGCACCGCTTGATAGTCCGAGCGGTCGTGCGGCTCCCACTCGTTCTCACCCTCCTCAATCCAGTAGTACGGCCGCTTACGCGGATCGATCCGCTCGTCGACGACCGTCACATGATTTCGCTTAGCCTGCACCGTGACCCGGAAACCCTTGTTCGGTCCTTTGGGCGTGTTGATGTTGAGCAACGTGAATTTCGGCAGGCCCTGTTCGAGCACTGCCTGCGCCACAATGGCCGCCGCTTCGGCCGACGGCCCGAACTCGCACTCGTCTTTCACCCGTTGCGTGGAAATCGCAATGCTGTGAATCTCGAGCAGCGCGCCTTCGAGTGCTCCCGACACGGTCCCCGAATAGGTGACGTCGTCGCCGAGATTCCATCCTTTGTTGATGCCCGAGACGATCAAGTCGGGCTTACCTTTGAGCACATGCGTGATTGCCAGGTTCACGCAGTCGGTTGGTGTCCCATCTATCGCAAACACGTTCGCGCCGATCGCATCGATCCGCAGCGGACGACGGAGCGTGAGGGCATGACCGATGGCGCTGGCCTCCTGAATTGGAGCGACCACCGTTACATCGCCAAGCGGCGCGAGAGCACTCGCCAGCGCCTTGATCCCCTCCGAGTGCACACCATCGTCGTTGGTTACAAGAATTCGAGGCATGTGAATCGATCGATCCTATCAGGACTTCGCGATCGCCATCCGCTGATGCGGTCGTGGCAGTCGAACAAGGAGCAGCACAGTGCAGCCGCAGCGGACAACGCCGAGCCCATGACGAACGCTGCCGCGGGACTCACACGATCGCACACGATGCCGAACGCGGCCATCCGGTTAGTAGACTGTTCGTGCGGCGTGGGTTCCCTTGGACTCGAACGACAAACGCGGGTGCGTCTGCGCTCCAGTGAGAACCAGGTTCGCCGCGAGTTCCCCAACCACGGGACCGTGCTTGAAGCCATGGCCCGACCCACCGCCCACAACCCACACGTTGTCGTAGTGCGGATGGCGGTCGATCAGCAGATCGCCGTTGGAGGTGTTCTCGTACTGGCAGATGCGGGTGCCGATCACCGGCGCACCCTTCATCGCCGGAAAGCGGCGCTCGACCCACGCGCGTGCGCGAGCAATGATCTCCGGCGTGGGCACCCGATCCTCGGTGTCGGGATCGATCGGCGGCCCATGCTCGTCGATGCCAACCTTGAGGCCAGCGTCCTCGAGGTCGGGAATACCGTAGATACGCGCCGGACGATCGATCCAGGCTGGCGTGTGCGCTGGTCCGAAACGTTCGTCACCGGGTGGAGTACCGAAGTAAACGACGGTCTGGCGAGTCGGACGAATGAGGCCGGCCAACGATGGCGCCAGCACTGACGGCAACCATGGGCCACACGCGAACACAAAGGCGTCGCTTCCGAGTGCACCGAAGACGACCCTCTCGCCCCCGAGCGCACTGCTACCGGCTAGTTCGATCGCGCGCAGCGTCCCAGAAGGCTCCATCGGCGCCGCTTTCGCGTGGACCAGGCGCACGCCTGATCGCACGAGTTCGGACGCCAGCGCACGAACCGCGCGCCTGGCCATCAAGACACCGCATTGCGGTTCGAGCAACGTCATCGACACATCGGCAGCATCGAGGTGCGGATAACGCGCATGAAGCTGCGCCGGCTCGAGCACGTCGACACCATATCCGCCGCTCTCCAGCGTCTGCCTGGTCGCGATCGCATACGGATCGGCAGCATCCGCCAGCAGCAGCACGCCACATGGATGAAAGATCGGCAGGCCCGTACGTTCCTGCAGCGCCTTCCACTGGCCCACCGACCGTCGTGCGAAATCCGAATAGATCTCGTCCGCACCATATCCGCACCGCAGAATCCGCGATTGGTCGCCAGAGCTGGCGCGCGGGTTGGCGGGGCCATACGCATCGACGAGCGTGACGTCGCAACCTGCGGCGAGGAGATGATGCGCGGTCCAGGTGCCGAAGACGCCGGCACCGACCACAACGACCTGAGGCATAACGTTCGTATACGCTGAACGAGCGCCCCGTTACAACTAACCTTCGACCGCGATCTCGCGGCCGCAACCACGGAGCGGCCGACGCAGCCTCCCTGAGCCTAGTACACTTTGAATATGAAGCTGCAGGAGCTGCTGACCGAGCGTACGCGCGAGGCCGCGCCTGAGCTCATCGAACCGCTCGA
>DATCXH010001056.1:0-2302 GCA_036565925.1 Vicinamibacterales bacterium | reverse complement strand
CGACGTCGGCGCCTGCGGCGCCTCCGTCGGGCCCACCCGAGGCTGTGAGTTCAATCGGCCGCATCATGGCCGAACGGACGACGCAGAGCTGGACAAGCGTGCCGCATTTCTTCGTCACACGCGAAGTGGATGCGACGGCGCTCAACGCCACGCGTCAGCGGTGGATTCCGATCATCGAAAAGTCGCATGGCGTGAAGGTCACGCACACCGATTTCATCGTCGCCGCGGTGGCCCGTGCGCTGCATCTGCACCCGCGCATGAACGGCAGCTGGGCCAACGACAAGATCACGTTGAACAGTCATGTGAATGTCGCGCTGGCCATGGCGGTCGAGAATGCGGTAGTCACAGCGGTGATCAAGGACACCGATCGCATCGGTCTCGGTGATATCGCGAAGCAGCGCAAGGAACTGGCCGAGCGCGCGCGCGCGAACAAGCTGCAGCCGGCCGATATCACCGGCGCTACGTTCACGATCAGCAATCTCGGGATGTTCAACGTGGACGCGTTCACGGCGATCATCGTGCCGCCGCAGGCAGGGATTCTCGCCGTCGGTGCGATTACCGATCGCGTGGTCGCCAGGGACGGTCTGATCGGCGTGCGTCCCACGGTGAACCTGACGTTGTCGTCGGATCATCGCGTCGTCGATGGCGCACGTGCGGCCGCGTTCCTGAACGACGTGGTTCTCTCGTTGAACGAAGTGGATAAATGGGCTCGTTAGCTGGTAGGTCGTAGCTGGTAGCTCGTAGCGCCCGTCCTCTCGGACGGGCCGTAGAGGCGGGTCTTCAAGGCCCGCCTGAGATCACGATCATGGCAACAACATCTGCAGTCCCCACCGGCGTTTCCCTCAAAGATTCGAAGCTGTTCCGCCAAGCCAACTACATCGACGGTGCGTGGGTGAACGCGAAGTCGGGCGGCACGATCAACGTCGACAATCCAGCGACCGGCGAGGTCATCGGCACGGTGCCGAAGTGCGGCGGGGCCGAGACGCGAACGGCGATCGAGGCTGCGGACAAAGCGCTGCCTGCGTGGCGCAAGAAGACCGCGAAGGAGCGCGCCGCGATCGTGCGCCGCTGGTACGAGCTGATGCTCGAGAACCAGGAGGACCTGGCGCGTCTCATGACCATCGAGCAGGGCAAGCCGCTCACCGAGTCGAAGGGCGAGGTGCTGTATGCGGCGTCCTTCCTCGAGTGGTTCGCGGAGGAAGCCAAGCGCGTCTACGGTGACACCATCCCCGGTCACCAGGCGGACAAGCGCATCATTGTCATCAAGCAGCCGATCGGCGTGGTGGCGTGCATCACGCCGTGGAATTTCCCGCTGGCGATGATCACGCGCAAGGCGGGTCCGGCGCTCGCATCAGGATGCACCGTCGTGCTGAAGCCCGCATCGCAGACGCCGTTCTCCGCGCTCGCACTCGCCGAGCTCGCCGAACGCGCCGGCGTACCGAAGGGCGTGCTCAGCGTCATCACCGGATCGGCTTCTGAGATCGGCGGCGAGATGACGTCGAATCCGATCGTCAAGAAGGTGTCCTTCACTGGATCGACTGAAGTCGGCAAGCTCCTGATGGAGCAGTGCTCACGCACAGTGAAGAAGGTGTCGCTCGAGCTCGGTGGCAACGCGCCGTTCATCGTCTTCGATGATGCCGATATCGACGCTGCTGTCGAAGGCGCGATGGCCTCGAAGTATCGGAACACCGGTCAGACGTGCGTGTGCGTCAATCGCATCTACGTGCAGGACAGCGTCTACGACGAGTTCGCCAAGAAACTTTCCGCCGCAGTTGGCAAGCTGTCGCCGATGAATGGCCTCGAGCCGGGTGCGACGCAGGGTCCGCTCATCGACGACAAGGCCGTGCTGAAGGTGGAGGA
Source organism: Vicinamibacterales bacterium (assembly GCA_036565925.1). Classification (GTDB taxonomy): domain Bacteria; phylum Acidobacteriota; class Vicinamibacteria; order Vicinamibacterales; family UBA2999; genus Gp6-AA40. The sequence goes on along the minus strand of DATCXH010001056.1, from coordinate 442 downwards.
GCACATCGAGGACGCGACCAAGAAGGGTGCGAAGGTCGTCGTCGGCGGTCAGCGTCACGAGCGGGGTGGCCGGTTCTTCCAGCCGACCGTGCTGGTCGACGTCACGCCGTCGATGATGGTGGCTCGTGAGGAAACATTCGGGCCCGTCGCGCCGCTCTTCCGGTTCACGAGCGAGGAAGAAGCCGTCACGATGGCCAACGATACCGAGTTCGGTCTCGCGGCGTACTTCTACGGGCGCGACATCGGCCGCGTGTGGCGCGTGGCCGAGGCGCTCGAGTCGGGGATGGTCGGGATCAACACCGGTCTCATCTCGACGGAGGTCGCGCCGTTCGGCGGCGTGAAGGAGTCCGGCCTCGGCCGCGAAGGCTCGAAGTACGGCATCGACGAGTACCTGGAGATCAAGTACCTCTGCCTCGGCGGGATCTGACGCGGGGTCAGTCCG
>DATCXH010001210.1:0-2295 GCA_036565925.1 Vicinamibacterales bacterium | reverse complement strand
CCCTCTCCCAATGGGCCGCGCCGTCGCAAAAGCCGTGAAGCGCGCGATGTACCCCGAACTCGTCGAGGCGGCATCATGACTCTACTCCACCCTTCCGAGGAGCCGGGGACGGTATGACAGAACTGTCAGCATTTCAGAAAGAGGCGCTGCGTTTGGCGCTCGGTCGCATGTTCCGGCCTAACGGTTGGTTCGACATCTGCACCGTCGATAATTGTCTGAAGCTTGCAGGGGCGATCCCGTCGACGGCGGATTACAACGCGATGCGCGTGCTGCATTGCGTGAACTTCAGCGATATGACGCCAGAGATGCGCCGCGCCGTGGCTGACGCGACACTCGCCCTGTTCGACGCGCCCGGCTTCGATCTCCCGCAACTCGACCGCTCGTTCCTCCCGCCAAGCGCCGTTGAGGAAACGCCAAAGCCGCCGACGCTCTGGCAGCGGGCGAAGGGAGCGTTGACATCATGACCACCTCTCTCTCCGCGGAGGAGATCGCCCGACAAGTGGCCGCGCAGTACAGCGGCGTTAATCCAGAGCGCGTCCAGTCGTTGTTGGCCGGGAAAGGCGTCACGCTGAGCAAGATGGAGGATCGGAGCCAGCGCAAAGCGACGCGTTCGCCCGCCGGTGAGCCAGAGCATGACGAGCAAGTGGCGTTGATGCGATGGGCGAACCTCACGAAAGGACGCACGCCGGAACTGGGATTGCTCTTCGCGATTCCGAATGGCGGAAAGCGCAACGTCGTGACTGCGAAGAAGCTGAAGGCGGAAGGCGTGAAGGCCGGCGTGCCGGATCTCTGCTTGCCCGTCGCGCGTGGCGGCTATCACTCGCTCTACATCGAGTTGAAGGCGGGGCGAGGCTCAGTCTCGGACGCGCAATCCGCTTGGCATGTGCGACTCCGCGAAGAAGGCCATGCGGTGCGTGTGGCGTATGGGTGGGAAGCGGCGCGCGATGCGATTCTTCGGTATCTCGCGGGTGAGATCACGGTGTCGCCGCTATGACAGGCGCTTGCGTCGATGCGCGCTTTTGGTTTGCGCCTGGTGTCGAAGTGTTCACCGGAGTCCTCGTCCCGAATCCGCCGCCGAGGTCCTACTGCTTCATGATCGCCGAACCGGTCCGCGTATGGGCGATGGTGAATGAATTCACGCCGGAGAACTGCCGCGCGCCGCAGTCCGCAGAATTCGTGCTGTCCACGTTCGGCCGTGGGAGCGAAGTGGCGCATTATGATCTCGCGTCGCGCCCGCCGCGTGGATGGCGCTGGACTGCCGTCGATGGGAAGATCGCCGCGGAGCGTGTCCGATGACGCTCACCCGGAAGTCGGGATTGAAGAGAACGGGATTCCTCAAGCGGTCGGGAAAGCTCAAACCGCGCGGAGCGGGAAAGGCGAAGCGCCAGGCGCGGAATGCGGCCTACTATCGCTCGTCAGAGTGGCGCGCGAAGCGGAACGCAGTGTTCGAGCGCGACGGTTACCGCTGTACGGAGATCGTCGGTCCGCTCTCACCGCTCTATGAGGGACTTCGCGGTCGCTGTCCCAACCGCGGCGAGATCGTGAACGGAAAGCAGACGGGGCGAGGGCTCGTGTGCGAAGAGACGAGCTACGGCCATCGCGGGATTCCCGATCGCATCGACACGTGCAAGACGCGTTGCAGGGATTGCGACCGGAGACTCACGCCGCTCGAGCGCGTGAACCATGCCCACGGCTTCAACAACGGTCGGCGCGATCGTGAGCGGGCTACCGCTTCTTTTTCCTGAACTCCAGCAGTTCGCCGGGCTGGCAGTCCAACGCCTCGCACAGCTTATCGAGCGTGTCGTTGCATTCGATGCGATGGGCGCGCGGGTTCTTCAGGATCGCGTAGAGGCTTTGGCGGTGCATGTCCGCTTGGGCGGCGACGGTGCCCGGCCTGAGCCCTCGTGCCTTGAGGGCGGCTTTGAGCTTCCAGTAGGTCGGCATGAGCCGAATAATGGCACGGTAACTCACTATTGACAAGAGCGGTAATGGTGTATTACCATTCGTCACACACTCAAACGGACCTGCTGACGATGCGCATCGACAACACGATGATCTACCTGACCGACAATGGACGCGCGCTCTGCGGCCAACATCTCGGGTCCAGCGCCAAGCACACGGGGCGCGACATCTCGGGCCAGCCGATCGAACCCGTGACGCCAGAGGTCGCGACGATGGCTCGCGATGAGTTCGGGTACATCCCGTCGTGCGAGCACTGCGGGCGAGAGGCAAGTCTGCTGGCAACTGCTGGTGTCCTCTAACGGGAGCGGGGTTATGGCGACGACGACAGCCGAA
>DATCXH010001194.1:0-3774 GCA_036565925.1 Vicinamibacterales bacterium | reverse complement strand
GCTCATTCCGCGCGTGTCGCTCGATGTGAGCTACAGCCGCCGGTGGTGGGGCAACTTCTTCGTCACGCACAATCGCGCGCTGACGGCCGGCGACTATGACGAGGTCACGCTGACTGCGCCGAGCGATTCACGTCTACCCGGAGGCGGTGGGTATCCGGTCACATTCCTCACACGCAACAACAATTCCCTGCTGGGTGCGACCGATCCGTACTTCACGACCACGTCTGACTTCGGTGACCAGACGAACTATTGGCAAGGCGTCGATGTGGCCGTGAATGCCCGTTTGAACAACGGTCTGACGTTCCAGGGAGGCACGAGCAGCGGACGAGGCTACACCGATACGTGCGACGTGCTGGTCGGGCGTTACGGGCGGCCGATGACACCGAGTACCGCCACCGTCGGCGCTTCTGGCGTGATCGATGGGCAATCAGCGTGCAGCGCCGGAGAGCCCTGGCTCACAACCGTTCGCGGTCTCGCGTCGTACACCATTCCGAAAATCGATGTGCTGATCAGCGGTATCTTCCGATCGCAGGCGAACGTACAGCCGGGTGGCGACGTCGCGACAAACGGCGCTTCGCGGTCGGCAAACTTCGTGATGACGGCAGCGCAATTCCTGGCCGCGACCGGGCGCCCGCTACGCACCGGGGTCACGAGCGAAACCGTCAACATCCTGCTGCCTGGAGAGATCTATGGCGACCGGGTGAACAACATCGACATGCGCGTCGCGAAGGTCCTGCGCTTCGGGGGCACGCGTGCGAACGTCGGCGTCGATTTCTACAATCTGACGAACGCGAACACCGGGACGACATTCGAAGCGTCATACGATCCGGCGACGAACGGTGCGCGGTGGATGCGGCCGACGGCGGTGCTGCAGCCGCGGTTCGTGCGGTTCAACGTCCAGTTCGATTTCTAAAGTGTAGTGTCCGGCTTCAGCCGGACTAGAGGCCACTCACCCAGGACGTTACAGAGAACAACTCACGGTGTTCGCTGTGGCTTCCGGTATTAAACAGACCATCCGGGCACGTTCGCGCATCACATACTGACTGCACGTGCTCACGACACACTGAGGCACAAAGGCACTGAGGATTGCCACGCCGTCTGCGTGTCGTAGGTACGCGCAGTCAGTGTGAAACGTCCTCAGGAAGCAGTCGCAGGCCGAATCGCTCGAACAGCGCACCAGCCAGAACGAACGCCACCATCACTGGCACCATGGCCGGACGCGCGGTGATACCGACGCCGACCAGCGGTACGAACATCGCCATCACCGTCCAAACGACCAGCATCACGACCGCCAGACTCACCTCATGCCCTCGCCAGCACCACGAGCTGCCGCGGCCGATTTGGAACGGAGCAATCGCGAACAAGACCACCGCTTGAATCGAATAGATCGCCACGTCAGGAATCGGCGGCGAGTCGAAGCGAACCCGCATCAGGTCCGTCAGCAGCTCCAGACCAGTGTGATTGTTCAACACATAGGCAATACCCCAGGCCAGCGTAACGACCACGTAGCCGATGAGCGCGAGGACCGCGCTGAACAGCATGTAGACGAACCAGGCGATGGTGCAGCCGATCGCCATCGTGACCGGTGCGGTCATGACATCGCGTCCGAGCATCGCCAGCCACAGCCGTGTCACCGATCGCCAGAACCACAAGCCTCCGTGACCACGCTCCTCCATCAAATCGCCGACAAACGAACGAGCGCGTTCAGGGGAACCCACCAGCGACAGCAGCGCCTCAGCGACGTCGGCCTTACGCACGCGCACCTCCCGGCAAGACGAGCCCCTTCATCAGCCGCTGAAAGGCACGCTGCGCTCGGGCGACGGCGTGCACGCCGCGAGGCGTCACGGTGAAGTAGCGCTTGGCGCGGCCGCCGCGTTCGGGCGTCGGATCGCCGTAATTGGATGTCACGAGCCCTTTCTCCTCGAGTCGATCCAACGTCGTGTACAAGGCGCCCGGCGCAGGTTCACGCTCGGTGCACTGCGCGATCTCATGCCGAATGGTGACGCCGTACGCATCGTCACCAAGGCGAAGGATGGCGAGCAGGACGACCTGCTCGAATTCACCGAGGGGAGGAGGCGTGGCGGCCATTTAAACTACATTGTAGTTTCATGGCCTCCCACGCCGTCAAGGGAATCCTTAGAACGACAGCGTCGCGTTGAACCGCGCCAGTCGCGGATTGAGGATGGCTGTCGGCTGCAGCCACGTCGCCCCGCTGTTGGTGTACAGGAACGTCTGCTCGTAGGTCGTTGTCGTGTTCGAGTTGAACAGATTGTAAAGATCGAAACCGACGTCGAGGCGTCGTCCGCCAAAGCGCAGGATCTTGGCGAGGCGAACATCGACTTCAGTGCGGCGGTCGAGCGGATAGAGTTCGCTCGGCGCCAACAGGTTGACCGTCGTGGTCTGCGCCGCAGTCGCGCCGGCCGGCAGTCGACCGAGCAACGTTTGCACGACGGTATTCGGGATCTGATAGTTCCCGTTGAGCGAGGTGCCGTTGCTGGCGTTCTCACTGGCGGTGGTCCGCGTCGATCGGATCGTCGTGCTGGCGAGTACGTCGATCCTCGGGATCGAGTACGACGCCAATCCGCGAACAGCCGTGAGCCACGGTTCGCTCACGTCGCACCCATCAAGACGTTGTGCAGTCGTACCACTGATCGAAAGCTGGGGTCGCGCTTCCCACAACGCGCAGGTGTTTCGCACGCCGCGACCGGTGGACGTTCCAAGCTGCAACGTGAGCCGGTTGGCCATGCGGGCTGTCGCGTTCATGTCCACGCCGTGCCAGTAAGCGGTGCGCGACTCACCGGCGACAGTCTCTTCCTTCGTCTGGAAGTTGCGCGAACCTCGCGCAGCGGCCGCCGCCGTGATCGCGACGAACTGTGCCGTCCCGCCTGCGTTTGGCAGATCGGGATGATTGGGCACTGGAACGGTCCACACGTCGTAGTCGGCGGCGCCAACCAGTTCGTTGTAGGTCACGATGAAGTTGCCCCAGTTGCGGCGGTTGTAGCCCACGTCAACCGAGACGCCCGGGCGCACTTCGTGCTGGATCGACGCACCATAGCGCCAGTTGTATGGCCGCACACCCCAGCCGCTGAGAATCGCCGGGTCCACTCGGGTCGTGTTCGGATCGGTGTTGCCGAAATTCAAATTGGCGCCAGTCAGCGCTCCGCAGACATCACCGCCGGTTGCGCTCGTGTCCTGCGCGGCGGGGCTCAGCAGATTGCAGTCGACGGCGAAGTTGCCGTTCGAATCGTTCCAGGCACGATTGGTGACCGTGCGGACAAAGTTTCCAGCCGGGCTCTGCGACGAATAGACCCCGTCAGCGGTTGCTGCGGACAAGTAGCGGCCGACGCTGGCTTTCAGTGCGGTCCTGCCATTGCCAAACAGATCGTAGGCGACGCCAAGGCGCGGGCTGAGATCGTGGTAGCCCGTCACGCTGTCCGTGCGCGGAAACCGGATCGGCGTTGAAGAGAATCGGCTCGTCTGATCGGTGCCGTTGCCGTCCGCCGGCGCCCAGCTATACACGTAGTCGTATCGCAGCGCGCCTTGCAGCGTCATGCGGCCGCGCGTCCATTGATCCTGCATGAAGATTGAATGCGCGACCGCCCGATTGGCGTTCTCGAAGTCCTCGGTGATCGTGTAGTTCACTGAGGTCGGACACAGGCGGGTGCCACCCTGAACTACGCACGAGGCCGTCGCCGGCGCGGTGGAGTTGAAGGTGTAGCGCAGCAGGCTGGGATTGGTGTAGTTCACCCAGTCGTACTTCATCTCAGTGCCCTG
>DATCXH010000816.1:0-11774 GCA_036565925.1 Vicinamibacterales bacterium | reverse complement strand
CAGATGGACGCGTTCACGGCCAAGGAGTATGCGAGCTATTACTTCAAGGTGCTGGACGAGCACCTGCCGCTCGCCGTCGAAGTGCTGGCCGACATCGTCATGCACCCGGCCTTCAGCGACGTGGATATCGGCCGCGAGAAGAAAGTGGTTCTCGAAGAAATCAAGATGGTCGAGGACACGCCCGACGATCTCGTGCACGAATTGTTCACTGAAAGCTTCTGGCAGGGCCATCCTCTGGGCCGACCCATCCTCGGCACGAAGGAGACGGTGGAATCGCTGACGCAGGAAGGGCTCCGTCACTACTTCACGAGCACGTATTGCGCACCGAATCTCATCGTCGCTGCCGTTGGCAATATCGAGCACGAGCAGGTGCGCGACCTGGTCATGCGGTCATTCAACGGACTTCCGACGCAAAGCGCTCCGGTTAGCGAAGCACCGCCACGCGTGGTACCGGTGACATTGATTCGCAACAAGGAGCTCGAGCAGAGCCACGTTTGCCTCGGCACGAGCGGCTACCAACAGGATCACCAGGACCGCTACTCGAGTTATGTGCTGAATACCGTGCTGGGCGGGTCCATGAGCTCGCGGCTCTTCCAGAACGTCCGGGAAAAGCGCGGTCTCGCGTATGCGGTCTTCAGCGGACTGAGCGCGTATCGCGATGCCGGATCGATGACGGTGTACGCCGGGTGCGCGAACGACGCGGTTGGCGAACTGATTGATGTCGTGATCGCGGAATTGCGGCGGCTGAAAGACGAGCCGCTGCCGGACTCGGAGCTCCGGCGAGCCAAGGATCACCTGAAGGGCAGCTTGATGCTGAATCTCGAGAGCACGTCCAGCCGGATGTCGCATCTCGCCCGGCAAGAGATTTACTTCGATCGACAGTTCGGTTTGGATGAGACACTAGAGGGCGTTGAACAGGTGTCGGCTGAGGACGTCCAGCGCGTCGCGCGCGATCTGTTTGCCGATGGATCGCTGGCCGCCACAGTGCTTGGTGCGGTCAACGGCCTGCAGATTCCGCGAGAAAGGCTGGCGCTCGGTTAGCGGAGGGTTTCGGGATCGATGATCCGGCGGTACACCCATCCTGAAATGGGTCGCATCTGGAGCGACCAGCGTAAGTATGAAACCTGGCTGCAGGTCGAAGTTGCTGCAGCCGAAGCCATGGCGCGGGCCGGCATCGTACCGGCAGAAGCGGCGCGCGACATTCGCGAGCGCGGCGCTTTTGATATCGCGCGTATCGAAGCCATCGAAGAAGTCACGCAGCACGACGTGATCGCGTTCACGACGGCGGTAGCTGAACACGTTGGCCCGTCAGCGCGGTGGCTGCACTTCGGCATGACCTCGTCCGATGTCATCGACACGGCGCAGGCGCTGCAAATGCGCGAGGCCTGTGACCTGATTCTCAAGGGCCTCGACAGCCTGATGCAGGCCGTGCACACGCGGGCCGAGGAACATCGGCGCACGCCGATGATTGGCCGGACGCACGGCGTGCACGCCGAGCCGATGACCTTCGGCCTGAAGCTGGCACTGTGGTACGCGGAGCTGACGCGCGACGTGGCGCGCATGCGCCGGGCACGCGAGGTGATCTCGGTCGGCAAGCTCTCGGGCGCGGTCGGTACGTTTGCGCATCTGCCGCCGAACGTCGAGGCGGATACCTGTCACAGCCTTGGGCTGGAGCCGGCGCCGGTCGCATCTCAAGTAATTCAGCGCGACCGTCACGCGGAGTTGCTCTCGGCGCTCGCGATCACGGCGTCGTCACTGGAGAAATTTGCGCTCGAGATTCGGGGTCTTCAGAAGACCGAGATTGGCGAAGTCGAAGAGCCGTTCGCCAAGGGCCAGAAAGGCTCCTCGGCGATGCCGCACAAGCGCAACCCGATTGGCTGCGAACAGATCGTCGGACTTGCTCGATTGTTGCGCGCGAATGCCGTCGCTGGATTCGAGAACAATGCGCTCTGGCACGAGCGGGATATCTCGCATTCCTCGGTCGAACGCGTGATTCTGCCAGACAGCTTTATCGCGCTCGACCACATGCTGCGGCGTTTCATCCGGATCGTCTCGGGCATGGTCGTTTATCCCGATCGCATGCGCGAGAACATGGACCGGTCGCGGGGCGTGGTGTTTTCAGGCACGGTGCTGCTGGAGCTTGCCCAGCGAGGTGTGTCGCGCGAGCAGTCGTATGAATGGGTGCAGCGCAACGCAATGCGCGCGTTTCACGAACAGCGCGATTTCAAAGCCCTGCTCCTCGCTGATCCGGACGTTGGCAAGATCCTGGGTCCGGCTGAGATCGAACACGCCTTCGATCTGAATGCGCAGCTTCGGCACGTAGACCATGTCTTCGAGCGAGTATTTCAGGAGGTACCTGTCTGATGCGTGCCCGCGTCTTCGTGACCCTCAAGCCGTCGGTATTCGATCCGCAAGGTACGACTGTCACCGAAGCGTTGCACACGCTGGGCTATGGCGCGGTGAAGGACGTCAGGCAGGGCAAGTATTTCGAGTTGGAGATCGACGCGCACAGCAGTGACGAGGCGCGCCGGCTGGCATCCGAGGCTGCGGACAAGCTGCTCGCGAATCCGGTCATCGAGAGTTATCGAATCGAGGTCACCGCATGAAATTCGCGGTTATCGTCTTCCCCGGATCGAACTGCGACCACGATGCGTATCACGCGGCGAAGCACGTGCTGCGTCAGGACGCTGAGTTGATCTGGCACAAGGACACCAGCCTCAAAGACGCCGATGCCGTCATTCTCCCCGGCGGCTTTGCGCACGGCGACTACCTGCGCACCGGCGCCATTGCCCGCTTCTCACCGATCATGCAGGCCGTGAAAACGTTTGCTGCCGGCGGCGGACCTGTCCTTGGCATCTGCAACGGCTTTCAGATTTTGCTCGAGGCCGGTCTGCTCCCCGGAGCGATGCTGCGGAACCGCAGCTTGCACTTCCGTTGCGAGCACGTGCACGTCAGAGTCGAGCAGGCCGACACCCTGTTCACGGCCGCCGCGAAGCCGGGTCAGATCCTGCGGATTCCGATTGCGCACGGCGAAGGCAACTACTATGCGGAGCCGGACGTCATCGAGCGGCTCGAACGCAACCGTCAGGTCGTCTTCCGCTACGTCACCGCGTCTGGCGAGGAGACCGATGCTGCGAATCCGAACGGGTCGATTCACAACATTGCCGGCATCACCAACGAGGCGCGCAACGTGGTCGGCTTGATGCCGCATCCCGAGCGTGCGTGTGAGCTGGCCGTCGGCAGCGCCGATGGTCTGGTGATGTTTCAATCGGTCGTCAAGGCGCTCGCGCTTGCCCCGGCCACCGTATCAGCCGCCGTGAGTGTGCTGGAGAAATGACCGAGCCGATTACTGACGCAATTCTCGAACGACACGGGCTCACCCGCGAGGAGTATCAGCGGATCCTCGACATCATGGGCCGCACGCCGACGCTCACCGAGCTTGGCATCTTCTCGGTGATGTGGTCGGAGCACTGCAGCTACAAGAGTTCTCGTGTGTATCTGAAGACGCTGCCGACCACGGGCACGCGTGTGCTGCAAGGGCCTGGAGAAAATGCCGGGGCCGTTGATATCGGCGATGGACTCGCCGCCGTTTTCAAGATCGAATCGCACAATCATCCGTCCTTTATCGAGCCCTATCAGGGCGCGGCGACCGGCGTTGGCGGCATCATCCGCGACATCTTCACGATGGGTGCGCGCCCGATTGCGCTCCTCAACTCACTGCGATTTGGATCCCTCGACGAGCCGCTGGTGCGACGGACCATGGCTGGAGTGGTTGCGGGCATCGCCGGTTACGGGAACAGCATCGGTATCCCGACCGTGGGAGGCGAGATCGCCTTCGACGAAAGCTACGCGGGCAATCCGCTCGTCAATGTGTTTTGTCTCGGTATCTCCCGAGCCGACGAGATCATCAAAGGCACCGCGTCCGGCGTTGGCAACGCCGTCTACTACGTCGGCTCCAAGACCGGTCGCGACGGTATCCACGGTGCGACGATGGCGTCGGCGGAATTCGACGACAAGTCGGCCGAGAAGCGGCCAGCGGTGCAGGTCGGCGATCCGTTCATGGAGAAACTGCTCCTCGAGGCCTGCCTCGAGGTGATGAAAACTGACGCGCTGGTCGGCATTCAGGACATGGGTGCCGCAGGCCTGACCTGCTCGACTTGCGAAATGGGCGCGCGCGGCGGCGCCGGCGTCGAGATCGATGTCGCCATGGTGCCGCAGCGCGAGACCGGCATGACGCCTTACGAGATCATGCTGTCCGAGTCACAGGAGCGCATGCTGCTCGTCGTGAAGAAAGGTCGCGAGGCCGAAGTCGAGCGGATTTTCGACAAGTGGGACCTCCACGCGGTCCGCATCGGAGAGGTCACCACTGATAATCAGATGCGGGTCAAGAACCACGGTGTGGTGGTCGCGGAGATTCCGAACCGGGCGCTGACTGATGAGGCACCAGTGTATCGCCGGCCGACCGCAGAGCCGACGTATCTGGCCGAAGCGCGCGTGCTCGATCTCGCAACGCTGGGTGCGCCTGGCGCGCCGCCCGACGTCTTCAGCCGGCTTCTGTCATCGCCAACCATTGCGAGCAAGCGCTGGGTTTATCGGCAGTACGATCACATGGTAAGGACGAACACGCTGGTGCTGCCAGGCATGGGCGCCGGCGTCGTTCGGGTGAAGGGGACCTCACGCGCCCTCGCGCTGTCTACCGATTGCAACGGCCGGTTCGTCTACCTGGACCCGTATCGCGGAGCGCAGCTCGCCGTCGCTGAGGCCTCGCGCAACGTCGCGTGTGCCGGAGGTCAACCCATCGGGGCGACCAATTGCCTCAACTTCGCCAATCCGCAACGGCCGGAAATCATGTGGCAATTTGCTCGCGCGGTCGAAGGCATGGGCGATGCGTGTCGCGCGCTTGGGATCCCGATCACCGGCGGGAACGTCAGTCTCTATAACGAGACAGACGGAAAGGGCGTGCTGCCAACACCCGTGCTTGGCGTCGTCGGCCTGATTGAAAACGCAGACCGTGTAGTGCGACGGGCGTTTCGTTCCGCCGGCGATGTGGTGGTGCTGTTGGGTGAGACGCGCGACGAGCTCGGCGGCAGCGAGTATCTGAAGACCATGCATGGTCTCATTCGTGGAGAAGCGCCTTCGCTTGATCTCGCGCGTGAGGCGGCTCTGCAGCGGGTCCTTGTCGAAGGCGCCGCCGACGGAATCATTCGATCGGCTCATGACTGCGCCGAAGGCGGCCTTGCGATCACGATCGCGGAATGCTGTTTCGATTCGTCACTCGGCGTCGCGGTTGACCTGAAGTCGGTCGGTGCCACGGAGACGTGGCGTCATGTGGGCACGCTATTTGGCGAATCGGCGTCGCGAGCGGTCGTTTCAGTCAGCCCGGAACACGTCGATCGGTTGCTGGCAATGGCTGCGGCGGTCAACCTTCCCGCACGGCGTATCGGAATCGTCGGTGGCGATCGCATTCGCGTTTCTGTCGATGGTGCGCGGATATTGGATGAGTCGCTGGCCGTGGCGGAGCGGATCTGGTCGACGGCTATCGAGGACTACTTCGAGCGTCGTCTGGCAGTGGCCTGAACCGTTGCACAAGCCAGTAGCACGAGGACATAGCACAACGATGTTCGACAAATTCCACGATGAGTGCGGCGTCTTCGGGATCATCGGCCATCCAGAAGCGGCGAATCTGACCTACCTCGGGCTGTATGCGCTGCAGCATCGCGGACAGGAGAGTGCCGGGATTGCCGCATCGGACGGTACGTCCATCCGTGTGTCGAAGGCGATGGGCTATGTGAATGACGTCTTTGATAGCGAGACGTTGGCCAAGCTGCCGGGACATCTGGCGATGGGCCACGTGCGTTATTCGACCGCGGGCGAGAGCCGGCTGGTTAATGCTCAACCGATTGTGATCGACAGCGTTCACGGACAGTTGTCGGTTGGGCACAACGGCAATATCGTCAATGCCGCCGAGCTTCGCGAGGCACTCGTTCGGACCGGCGCGATCTTCCAGGCCACGACCGACACGGAAGTCGTTGTCCATCTGTTTGCGCGATCGCGCGAAGCCACCGCGGAAGCGGCGATCGTCGATGCGCTGTCTCAGGTGCGAGGCGCATATTCGTTCGTGATGATGACGAACGATCGGCTGATTGCCGCGCGCGATCCACACGGCTTCCGGCCGCTCGCGATCGGTCGTCGTGGCGATGCCTGGGTGATCTGCTCGGAAACGTGTGCCATGGATCTCATCGGCGCGGCCTATATCCGCGATGTTGAGCCCGGCGAGATCGTCGTGGCGAGCGCGCACGGCCTCCGCTCGATCAAGCCGTTTGGTGTGGTACCTCAGACGCAGCAGTGCATCTTCGAGCACGTGTACTTCTCGCGGCCCGACAGTTATGTCTTCGGCGAGAGCGTCAATGAGACGCGCACTGAATTCGGTCGTCGTCTGGCCCGCGAATCGGGCGTGCCGGCGGATGTCATCGTGCCGATTCCCGACTCTGGCGTCTGTGCGGCAATCGGGTACTCAGAGGCATCGGGTGTGCCCATGCGCATGGGTCTCATCCGCAACCACTACGTCGGCCGCACCTTCATCGAGCCACAACAGTCGATTCGCCACTTCGGCGTCCGCGTCAAGTTGAACCCGGTGCGCAGCATTCTCGATGGCAAGCGGGTGGTGCTCGTGGACGATTCGATCGTTCGCGGAACCACGAGCCGCAAGATCGTGCGCATGGTGCGCGACGCCGGGGCCCGAGAAGTGCACATGCGGATCAGCTGTCCACCGACGATTTCGCCCTGCTTCTACGGCGTGGACACACCGCAGCGTTCGGAATTGATTGCCGCGACACATTCGCTCGAGGAGATTCGCAAGTATTTGAGCGCGGATAGCGTTGCGTATCTGAGCCTCGATGGCCTCAAGGGTGCGGTCAAAGGCGGGCAGTCGAAGTACTGCACGTCGTGCTACACGGGCGTGTATCCGGTGGCTTTCCCGCGTGACGAGGCTGCCTATCTGCAGCTCGCGCTGAAATTGAATCCAGAGCCGGTCGGGTCGGAGCCCCAACCGATTTCGATTGTCGACCTCGAACGCGATCCCGTCATCGGCTGATGGACTACAAGTCTTCCGGAGTAGATATCGACGCGGGCAACGAAACCGTCCGCCGCATTCGTGGCCTCGCCCGCTCGACTTTTACCTCTGGCGTGCTGTCAGACATCGGTTCGTTCGGGGGGTTGTTTCAGCTCGAGAGCGGTCGATACAAACACCCGGTGCTCGTCTCGAGCGCCGACGGCGTCGGCACCAAGTTGAAGGTCGCATTTCTCGCTGACAAGCACGACACGGTCGGCGTCGATCTCGTCAACCATTGCGTCAATGACATCCTGGTGCAGGGTGCCGAGCCGCTGTTCTTTCTCGACTATCTCGCGACCGGTAAGTTGTCTCCTGCGGTCGCCGAGTCCATCGTCGCCGGCATGGCCGCGGCGTGCCGAAACAATAGCTGCGCGCTCCTCGGTGGCGAGACCGCGGAGATGCCGGGCATCTACGCCGACGGCGAATACGATCTCGCGGGCTTCATCGTCGGCGTTGTCGATCGCGAGCGATTGATCAACGGGCGTGCGATCGCCATCGGTGATGCGCTCGTCGGCGTGCCCTCGTCCGGGATGCACACCAACGGCTACTCGCTGGCGCGGAAGATCGCGTTCGACCTGCTCGGCCTGCGCGTAGACAGTCACGTCGCCGCTTTGGGAACAAGTGTTGGCGAGGCGTTTCTCGCTCCGCATCGTTCGTATCTGCCACTGGTGCAGCCGTTGCTCGAGGCTGGTCGCATCAAGGGCATGGCCCACATCACAGGTGGTGGTATTTCCGACAACCTGCCGCGAATCCTGCCGCATGGGACCGCCGCACAGGTCCGCGTGGCATCGTGGGAGGTTCCGTCGCTCTTCCGATGGTTGCAGGAGAGTGGCCGGGTGCCTTTCGACGACATGATGCGCACCTTCAACATGGGGATCGGTCTCATCATCGTGACCGCGCGAGATCAGGCCGAAGCGCTCATCGAGGAACTTGCCGCGCGCGGCGGCAAGGACGCACGCGTAATCGGAGAGGTTATCGCCGGCGAGCCGCCGTCGGTGACATACGTCTGATGGCCGCCACGCGCCGGCTGGGCGTACTCATCTCCGGCCGCGGCAGTAATCTCCAGGCGATCATCGACGCGATCGCCGAGCGCCGGCTGGACGCTTCAATCGCCGTCGTCATCTCCAATCAAGAGAATGCCGCTGGACTCGAGCGCGCGCGCCGCGCGGGAATCGAGACGCTGACGCTCAGTCATCGCGCTTGGCCCTCGCGAGACGACTACGATCGCGCGTTGGTGCGCGAGCTCCGTAAGCGCGACGTCGCGCTCGTGTGTCTCGCCGGGTTTATGCGAAAGCTCGGCGCGCCTCTGATTGAGGCGTTTCCGAATGCCGTGCTCAACATCCACCCATCGCTTTTGCCGTCGTTTCCCGGCCTTCACCCGCAGCAGCAGGCCCTCGCTCACGGCGTCAAGGTAAGCGGCGTGACGGTGCACTTCGTGACGGCGGATCTCGATGCCGGACCGATCATCGTTCAGCGCACCGTGACGGTTCGTGACGACGATACCGAAGAGACGCTCGCGGCGCGGATCCTCGTCGAGGAGCATCACGCGTATCCCGAAGCGATAGGGCTTGTGCTCGATGGTGGATGGCGAATCGACGGTCGTCGCGTGGTCAGGTCGACGACGGCCGCCGCAGTGTGACGAGCGCGACTTCCGGCGGACAGTTGATTCGCACCGGCACGTAAACTGTTCCGATTCCACGACTGACAAAAATCGACGACTTCGCGAGCTTACCGAGCCCTTCGACCACCGGGAACCGCGCGCGCGCGATGGCGCCCACGCCGGGCAGAACCACCTGACCGCCGTGAGTATGACCTGAGAGCACTGCGGGAACGTTGAGCGCCGCAGCCTCGGTCAGCCGGCGTGGATCGTGAGCCAGTAGCAAGACGGGATCGTCCGCGCCTTTCACGACCTTGGCGATGTCGGCCGGTTTGCGTGTCCAGAAGCGGATCCCAGCAATCTCGAGCGCGTCTCCGCGGATGGCGATGCGTGTCCGCTGATCTTTCAGGACGGTGATGCCTCTTCGCGTCAGCGCGGCGGGCATCTCGCGGTCGTCGTCATGGTTGCCGAGGATCGCGAACACGCCGTTTGGCGCCCGAAGCCGTGCCAGTAACTCGGCGACCGGCTCGACGAAGCCGCGATCGCCGTACGTGACGTAATCGCCACCGAGCACAATCAGATCCGGCTGTGTCGACAGGGCCAAATCCACGGCGCTGGTGACGTCCTCGGCTGACACCAGGGGGCTGTGATGCACGTCCGTGAGCAGCGCGACGCGCAGGCCGTCGAGCGCCGGCGGCAGACCATGGAACGGCAGCGTCGCTTCCGTCACGCCGATGCGATGACGTTCGTATGCGACACCGTAAGAGGCTGCGCCGGTCAGCCCGCCGATGGCTGTGTAGAGCGCGCCTTTGAGAGCGGCGCGGCGAGTGATAAGCACGCTGCGGGTATAGTAGCGGCTGATGGATGTGTATGGCGAATTCGAGTGGCGGGGCCTGATTCACGGAGCCACTGAAGGCGCGCGTGAGGCACTGTCGCGCGAGGCAATCACGGGCTACATCGGATTCGATCCCACCGCCCCCAGTCTCCACGTTGGGTCGTTGCTCGTGGTGATGGTGTTGGCCCATTTGCAGCGTGCCGGACATTCTCCGATCGGGCTCGTCGGCGGCGGCACGGGTCTCATCGGCGACCCGAGTGGCAAGACTGCTGAGCGGCAGTTGCTGACGGCGGAGCGCGTCGAGGAAAACGTCGCGGGCATTCGTAAGCAGGTCGCGCGGTTCCTGGATTTTGAGAACACCAGGAACCCGGCGCGCCTGGTCAACAACGCGGACTGGCTGACCAAGCTCGGTGCAATCGAGTTCATGCGTGATGTTGGCAAGCATTTCACCGTGAACGCGATGCTGGCGAAGGAGTCGGTCAAGCGTCGCATCGAGAGTGAGGATGGGATCTCGTACACCGAGTTCAGCTACTCCTTGTTACAGGCCTACGACTTCCTCGTCCTGTACGACAAGTTCGGCTGCACGCTGCAGATGGGTGGAAGCGATCAGTGGGGCAACATCACGGCGGGGATGGATCTCATTCGACGTGTGCGCGGGGGCAAAGCGCACGGCATCGTGATGCCACTCGTGACGACAGCTGCCGGAACGAAGTTCGGAAAAACAGAAGCCGGTGCTGTATGGCTCGATCCGTCGCTTACGAAGCCGTACGAGTTCTACCAGTTCTGGCTCAACGTGGACGACCGCGACGCGGGGCGCTATTTGAGGTACTTCACGTTCTTCGATCGCGATCAGATCAGCGAGCTTGAGAGCGCGAGTGTTCGTGAGCCGGAGCGTCGTCACGCGCAGCGGGCATTGGCGCGCGAGGTGACACGGTTGGTGCACGGCGATGAGGCGGTGCGTGATGCGGAGGGCTCGGCGGAGAAGCTGTTCAAGGGCGATCTTCGCGACATGACGGAAGCACAGCTCCTCGAAGTATTTGGCAGTGTTCCCTCGACCGAGACGACACACCAGAGCGACGGTTGGGCCATCACTGACTTCCTTGCGTCCAACCAGATAGTGGGCTCGAAAGGCGAAGCGACGCGTCTGATTCGCGGTGGCGGACTAACGGTGAATGGCGAGCGCATCTCAGACGAGAAGGCGAGGCTTCGTCCTGAGGACGCGATTTATGGCCGATACTTCGTGATTCGCAGGGGCAAGAAGGACAATTTTCTCGTCCGCGTTTTATCGTGATTTGACAGACGGAGAAGAAGTCCGTAGGATTGTCAGGTTGCCTTTCGCGTGACGAGCCCGACAGGGTGGGTCGAGCGGAAACACGGCAGCAGGAAGTCTTCGATCGGTTCAGGGCTCTCCCTTCCGGCTCAACCATCCCAGATTCGTCACCAAGACGGAGTGGGGTTGACAGCCAGGGCAGTCAGTAGTAACCTTAGAAGGTTCCCCTAAAACGGACGGAGACGGCCGCTCGGTGGGGACTCGGCGTGGCTGAACGGTCGCTGAAGGCCAACGCTGAGCATTCCGGTTCTTTGAAAACTAGATAGTGCGTGCAAGCACACAAATGCTCACGAGGGCATGTCGTTTCGTAAGAAGCGATGTGCAGGAGTGAGCTTGTCCGCCGGAGTCTCGACGGAGCGCGTCAGCGCGAAGTCGGACGAAGGTGGACGCCCGTCGAGTGTCAGCATTCTCGCCGGAGCGGCTGAAAGGCTGCGATGGAAGAGAGACACACGAACGAAGTACAACGCAAGAGCCAAGTCAACAGGCGCTCGCGTTATCGAGTTGCCCTTCTTCGGAAGGACAGCCCTTTTAACATGAGAGTTTGATCCTGGCTCAGAATCAACGCTGGCGGCGTGCCTAACACATGCAAGTCGAACGCGGTTAGTAGCAATACTAACTGAGTGGCAAACGGGTGAGTAACACGTGGGTGACCTACCTTCGAGTGGGGGATAACGTCCCGAAAGGGACGCTAATACCGCATAACATCCTGTCCTTGAACGGATGGAGATCAAAGCCGGGGATCGCAAGACCTGGCGCTTGGTGAGGGGCCCGCGTCTGATTAGCTAGTTGGTGAGGTAACGGCCCACCAAGGCGACGATCAGTATCCGGCCTGAGAGGGCGGACGGACACACTGGGACTGAGACACGGCCCAGACTCCTACGGGAGGCAGCAGTGGGGAATT
>DATCXH010000706.1:0-7952 GCA_036565925.1 Vicinamibacterales bacterium | reverse complement strand
TCCTCTGGTGCCTCGACCTCGAGCCCCAAGGCGTCACGATAGAACGCCAGCGCGGCCTCGAGGTCCTGCACCGCGATGCCCACGTGATCGAGAACGGCCTTCATACGTCCAGAGCCTGGCGCATCAGCCGCGCCGCTGCCGAATACGGATCGGTACGTCGAGCCGCGATCGCCTCGACGAGCCGATCGAACTCACCCGGCGGCAGGCGCTTCTCGACGTGTTCGAGCAGACGCTGCGCGAGGAGTCCGCGCAATCGGGACGCGTGACTCGCCTTGCGGCGCTGCTGCTGGTGAACTGACTCGTGCTGACGAAAGCGCTCGATCTCCTGCCACAGGCGATCGACGCCAACACCATTCACCGCTTCGGTCTTGATCACCGGCGGACGCCACTCCCCTTCGGCAAACGTCTGGAGCGCAAGGTTCGCGGTGATTGACTGGACGACTTGATCGGCGCCGTCACGGTCGGCCTTGTTCACGACGAAGATGTCGGCAATCTCCATGATCCCGGCCTTGAGCGCCTGCACATCGTCTCCTGCGCCGGGCACGAGCAGGACGATCGAGATGTCGGCGGTGCGAACGATATCGACTTCGTCCTGACCGACTCCGACGGTCTCGATGACGACGAGATCCTTCCCGGACGCGTCGAGCACCAGCGCGGCATCGTTGGTCGCCGCGGACAGCCCGCCGAGATGACCTCGCGTCGCCATGCTTCGCACGAACACGCCGGCATCGTGACTGTGCGTGCTCATGCGCACGCGGTCGCCGAGAATCGCACCGCCAGAAAACGGACTGGTCGGATCGATGGCCAGGACGCCCACCGTCAATCCGGCGCGACGGGCTTCGGCGACGAGGCGCTCGACAAGCGTGCTCTTGCCGACGCCTGGTGCACCGGTCACGCCGATCAGATACGCGCGGCCGGTGTGTTCGTAAACTTTGGCGATCAGCTCACGGCCTGCATCGGCATCGTCTTCGACCAACGAGATCGCACGAGCCACTGCGCGCGGGTCCCCCGCGAGCACGAGGTCAGCGACACTCATTTACAGCAGCTGGCGGGCGATGACGAGCCGCTGGATCTCGCTCGTGCCCTCTCCGATGGTCGTGAGCTTGACGTCGCGGAAATACTTCTCGGCGACGTAGTCCTTGACGAAGCCGTAGCCGCCGTGGATCTGCACGCCGTCCTCGGCAACACGCACCGCAATCTCGCTTGAATAGAGCTTGGCCATGGCGGCTTCGAGAGTGGTGCGTTGCCCTTCGTCTTTCATCGCCGCCGCGCGATAGGTCAAGAGACGCGCCGCTTCGATGCGCGTTGCGGCGTCCACCAGTTTCGCGCGAATGCTTTGAAATGTGCCAATCGGCTGACCGAACTGCTTCCGCTCGAAGGCGTAGTTCCTCGCCGCGTCATACGATCCCTGCGCGAGGCCGACGGCGAGCGCCGCAATTCCGATGCGGCCAGCATCGAGCACCTGCAATGCGTTGATGAATCCCTGCCCTTCTGTGCCAAGCAGTTGACCGGCCGGCACGCGGCAGTTCTCGAAGATCACTTCGCTCGTCTCGCTCGCGCGCATGCCCAGCTTGTCTTCCTTCTTGCCGGCGCGAAACCCGGGAGTCCCGCGCTCGACGATGAAGGCCGAAATACCACGACTGCCTTTGGCACGCGTCGTCACCGCCATGACGACGATGATGTCGCCGGTCTTGCCGTGGGTGATGAACTGCTTCGTCCCGTTGATTACCCAGCTCTCGCCATCGCGAACAGCGCGCGTCTGCATCGACGCCGCATCGCTCCCCGATGCGGCTTCAGTGAGGCCCCATGCGGCAAGCTTCTCGCCCTTTGCCAGCGGGACGAGATACTGCTGCTTCTGCGCTTCGTTCCCGAACATGAAGATGTGGGCGGCGCCCAGCCCGTTGTGCGCCGCGACCGAAAGGCACACCGACGGATCGACGCGGGCAAGTTCCTCGATGCAGAGGCAGTAGTCGACCGACGACATCGCTGCGCCGCCGTAGCTTTCGGGAAACTGAATGCCCATCAGGCCGAGCTCAGCGAGCTTCGCCAGGAGCGCCGGCGGGAACTGCTGTGCCTCGTCCCATTCGCGTACGTGCGGACGCAGTTCAGTCTCGGCAAACTCGCGAATGCTGCGGCGCAGGAGCTCCTGCTCGTCCGTGAGCTGGCAGTCCATGACTATAGACGAGATCGTATCATTCGACATGCGACTCATCAGATCTGTGCTCGTTGCCATGCTGCTCGCCGCCTCAGCTACTCCCGCCTTCGCCGATGTCACGGTGTTCATCGGTACTACGACGACACCGTCCAACCGCGCGGTAAAAGGTGCCGCGGTCGGCGGCGGTTTTCTCGTTGTGGCCTTTGAGTTCGAATACGCCGATACGTCGAAGGACGAGCTCGATCACGCGCCATCACTGCGTACGGGGATGGGCAACGTGTTGATTCAGACTCCGTTGTTCATCCACGGCTTTCAGCCGTACTTCACCACCGGCGGCGGGGTCTTTCACGAGTCACTCGGCGGTCAGTCGGAAACGAGTTTCGGCGCGAACACCGGCGGCGGCGTGAAGATCGCGCTGGCTGGACCGATTCGTGCGCGTGTGGATTACCGCTTGTTCAGGCTGAGAGGCGAACCGCTCTACGACACCGTGCATCGCGTCTACGCGGGGTTGAACATCAACTTTTAGGCGGATTGAGTTGTAGGCGGGTCTAAAGACCCGCCTCTACGGTTTCTCAGTCGTGTCTGCAGCAGGCGCGACAGGCTTGGCGGGCGCAGGCTTTACCGGTGTCAGGTTCAGCAGGCTGCCGCCGGTCACCGAACCCGAGTAGAGCTTCCAGATCTCCTGGAGCTTGGCTTGATCGGGGTACGCGTCCGCGAGAATACGACCGAGGCTGTAGTCGGCACCGGTGACGGTCGGATCGAGCAGGAACACATATAGCACCGCCCCGCCTGGCGCGGCTTCAGTCGCTTTGAAGATGCGCCAGCCGGCTGCCTGCGCGCGCACTCGTTCATTGGTTGACGCAGCCAGGGCCGCCTGCAGATAACCCATCGCCATCTCAAAATCATCGACGCGGTCGGCGCGTACTGTGTTGAACAACAGACCTACAGGGGCGGTGAAGCTGCGCGGTTGCGGCGCCTGCGCAGGTGCTGCGGGCTGCCCCGGAGTCGCCTGACCAGCGGTCGTCGATGGTGGCTGTGCCGGCGCCTGCGTCGTGGATGCTGGCTGTCCGGGTGCTGGCGTGGGCGCGGGCTGTTGAGCAACGACCAAGGACGCGGTCATCAAGACAAACGCAGCGGCCATCGCGGCGCACACACTTCGCATGCAGTGTTCTCCGTGGCGCCGGTGCTGTCGGACCGGCATGTCATGGGCAGCTAACAAAAAAGCCACGGCACGACTGGCCGTCTCCGGGAACGGCGGTCGCCCGTGGCTTCGATTGTAAGCGGTCGGTCGCGTCTACTTCGAGAAATCGGCCGCGACAGGTCCCTGGATCACGAACAGCGCTTTCTGCAGCGCTCCGCGATAGAGGTCATAAAAGGCCTTCTGCTCCATGGGATCCTTCACCACTTCGTAGACGAGGTTCGTGATGGAGTAGTCGGCGTCCTTCACTGGGGTGATCACGTGAACCCACAGCGAGCTGCCGTCGGGCTGCGCTGCCGAATTCTTGATGACCTTCCATCCGGCCAACTGTTGCTTCGCTTCCGGACGCTCCGACTTCATCAGCGCGTTTTTCAAGGTCGCGAGGACCTTCTCGTAGTCAGCCTCCTTGCCAGGATTCACGGTGTAAGCCGCCAACACGGTTTCGCCCGTATAGGTCGTCTTCTGCGGTGTTGCCTGGGCGAAAGCGGTCTGCGAAAACGCCGGCAGGATAAGAACCGCGCCAGCCAATAGGACTCCGGACAGTCGTCGCATCTTCACGTCTCCTCGAAAAGGCCGCTAATCCTAACGTACCGGTGAATTGATAAAAACCGCCATGACCTCGTTGGCAAGAAGCATTCCCGTCCGCGTGAGGCTCAGGTGGGCGCCATCATAAACCAAGAGTCCTTGATCTATGAATGGGTGGAGTTCGGTAGCGTACCGACGCCACACATTCGTCTGATAGCGCGAGTCGAGGGCCGTTAAATCGATGCCCCTGGTGAGGCGCAGCCCCATGAACAACGCTTCTTCGAGTCGCGTCTCTGCGGTCAGCACCCGCTGCTCGACCGCGATTGGTCCTCCGGCAGCGACGAGCGAAATGTACTCGGTTGTGGAGGCAACATTCTTCTCCCGTACGCCTTTTCGGGTTGAATGCGCACCACAGCCAAACCCAAACCACTCACCATCGCTCCAGTACTTGACGTTGTGGCGCGATTCGCGGCCGGGCCTTGCCACATTGGAGATCTCGTACTGCTGGTAACCAGCGCGGTCGAGCGCGTCCATCGATTGCAGATACATCTCGGCCGCGTCGTCTTCGGCAGCGACGGCCCAACGACCTCGCGCCATCGCGTCCCTGAGCGGCGCGTTGGGATAGATCTCGAGCAAGTAGAGCGACGCGTGTTCCGGCCCCAACCCGATCAACCCCTCGACGGACAGCAGCCACTCGCCGACCGACTGATCGGGTAGCCACATCATCAGGTCGAGCGACACGTTATCGAACCCCGCGGTTCGGGCCATGGCGAACGCCTCGCGCGCCCGCGACGCCGAATGCAGACGACTCAGTCGCTGAAGCTCCTCGTCCCGGAACGATTGGACACCAAAACTCAAGCGGTTGACACCGGCCTCGCGGAAGCCTGACAGCTTCCGGTCCGTAATGGTTTCGGGGTTGGCTTCGAGGGTGATCTCGGCGTCCGCCGTCAGTGCGAATGCGCCGCGACATGTCGCGATAATCGCAGCGACCTCATCCGGTTCGAGCAGCGATGGCGTCCCCCCGCCAAAGAAGATCGTATCGGCCGCTGCTCCGTCCGCGCGGCGGCGAATCTCCTGCTGAAGTGCCGAGACGTACTGCGTCTTCAGATCGGCGTCGAAAAGGCCGCGATTGAAGTTGCAGTAGTTACAGATAGCCGAACAGAACGGGATATGGACGTAAAGGCCCAGGGCCATGTCTTTCAATGTTACGACCCGGCTCTGCCCCCTGACCATTTCAGATCGGTTTTTTCGTGCTTGGGGGTCTTGAGCTGGGCGCGAACCTGGCCTTGGGAACGGGGCGGCAACTTGCGTCGCGGCTGGGCCTTCCACAGCTTATAGAGGTCGTCGGCGCCGGCATTGGGCGGCAGGTTCCGGTAATCGGGGCCGTCGTATTCGAGGAAGTCACACATCTCGCGCAGACGCGAGTGCAGGCGGAACCCGACACGAACCAGCAGCGAGTTCATCTCGCTTTCGTCCGGCACATCCTCATAATTCGAGGTGAAGATCGTCGCACGCCGCTCGTTGTAGCGCGCGTTGACGATCATGCTCATCGTCTCTTCGACCCAGTCGGTGAGCCGCTCGGCACCGAGATCGTCGAGCACGAGCAGCTCCGCCTCCATGACCGGCCGAATGACATCCATCTCCGCGGTGTGCGTGACCGGATTGTAGGTACTGCGGATGTCCTTCAGCAGCGCCCGCGTGTCGTAGTACAGCCCGCGTGCTCCCGTCCGTCGGATCACGTGACGCAGAACCGAAACCGCGATGTGGGTCTTGCCAATCCCGGGCGGACCAATCAGCATCAGCCCCTTCTGGACGACGGGGAACGCCTCCGAGAAGCGCCGCGCGGAGTCGACAGCGCGAAGCAACTCTTCGTTCTGATAGCTGAGGAAATTGTCCAGTGTGCAGCGCTGATAGCGCGGCGGAATGCGCGCATCCCGCAACCGCTGGTCGACTGTCTTGTCGCGGACGCAATCGCAGCGTGTGACGCGTGAGACGCCGTCAGCCTCGATCGGCTTCCAGCCAGTGTCGTCGCAGATCGGGCAGGCCACGCGTTATCGTAACGGATCTGCGCGTGCGAGATCGATCACTCACGCCCTCGTGTGAAAAAAAAGCTGAGGGGCGTTCGACAGAACGTGTCACGCCTTGGTCTGGCGCTTTGGATTTTCCTCGTCGCTCTTGGTCTCTGACGGTTGCGGCGTGCGTCGGACGAGATCGGTCGGCGACGACTTGACGAGCGCGGTGCCGAGGCGCTGCTCCCAATCGTCGATGCCACGGGCCATCTCGCGCTTGACGTAATCCATGAACTGATTCACCTCGCCCTGCATTTGTTCGATCTTGCGCCGCAGGTTGAGGATGATTTCCACGCCGGCGAGATTCACACCGAGATCGCGCGTGAGCGTGAGGATCGTCTCGAGCTGCTCGAGATCCTCTTCCGAGTAGAGGCGTGTGTTGCCTTCGGTCCGCGATGGCTTGAGCAGACCCTCGCGCTCGTACAAGCGCAGCGTCTGCGGATGGATGTCGTACTTCTGCGACACCGCGCTGATCATGTAATACGCTTTCCCGCGTTCAGCCCGCTTCGCCACGTCCCTCTCGCACGTTCTCGCCGTTGAGACGACCGAATTCCCGGAGCAATTCCTTCGAGCGTTCGTCGAGCAGCTTCGGCAGCATGATGCGTGTCTCGACAATCAAATCGCCGCGCTGCCCGGTCCTCGTGGACGGCGCTCCGTGCTCGCGTAAACGGAACCGTTGCCCTGATTGCGTACCAGGGGGCACGCGCAGCTTCGCCTGTCCGTCCACCGTGTGAATGTCGATCTTGGCGCCGAGTGCGGCTTCGTGGATCGCGATCGGGACGACCATGTGGAGGTCGTCGCCCTCGCGGCGGAACAACGTGTGTGCAGCTACACGAACCGTGATGTACAAATCACCGGCCACGCCACCGTGTATCCCGGCGTTTCCTTTCGATTGGATTCGCAGCCGATCGCCGTCAGCGACGCCGGGAGGAATCCGCGCGATCACCCGCTCGGTGCGTGTCTCCTGCCCGCTGCCCGCGCACGGCTCACACGGTCGCGGCGTCTGCTGACCAGTTCCGCCGCAGGCGGTGCACGCGCGCGAGAACACCATGTGTCCTCGCACCGATCGCACAGCGCCTGTGCCCTGGCAGTGAGAACACGAGCCAGTGTTCACACGTGTGCGTCCGGTACCCGCACACGTCCGGCAATTCTCCCGTCGCGTCACCGAAATCGCGCGCTGAATGCCGCTGAGCGCTTCCTCGAACGTCACCTGCATCTCGACGTGCAGATCGGCGCCACGCTGCTGGCTGGGTGCACGGCCACGCTCGGTGAGCACCTCGGCGAACAAGTCGCCGAACGTCGCGGAGTAGTCGGCGCCGCGCGTCGAGAAATCAAACCCCTCGAAACCCGCCGCCTGCCGGCCTGGCGCCGCCGTCGTGCGATGCCCCGCGTCATAGCGCGATCGCCGCGCCGGATCGATCAACGTTTCGTAGGCCTCGAGGATCTCCCTGAATCGCTCCTCGGCCGTCTGATCACCCGGATTGATATCCGGGTGAAACCGACGCGCAAGACGACGGTAAGCCCGCTTGATCTCGGACTCCGTCGCCCCCTGCGGTACGCCTAGAACGATGTACAAATCCATTTGAGGATCTTTGATTTCGGATCTTTGATTCCTTGTTGATTGGAGATTGTCGATTGTTGATTGCCGGTCCGTCGGCAACGGCTCCTAATCACCAACCGCGAAATCGACAATCACCAATTCAATCAACGATCAAAAAATCGCCAATCACCGATGCCCTATTTGTCATCGACGACCTCGGCGTCGATGACGTCGCCTTGCGAACCCTGTGAACCCGAACCCTGAGAACCTGCTGAACCCGCGGAACCAGGACCTCCTGAACCTCCTGCACCTTCGGAACTCCCAGAACCCGGCGCGCCCTGCGGTCCGGCATTCTGATAAAGCGCCTCAGCTGCCTTATGCTGCATCTGTGTCAGCAAGTCCATCGCGCGCGTCATGCCCGGGACGTCGTTGTCAGCGATCGCTTTCTTGAGCCCGTCTACCGCG
>DATCXH010001003.1:0-7013 GCA_036565925.1 Vicinamibacterales bacterium | reverse complement strand
GAGCGCCGCGTCATAGTGGGCGAGCGCCTCGCGAGTGGCGAAGGTTCGCTCGGCCTGTGCCCCGGCTGCCATCGCATAGGTCAGCGACTTGTCCCAGCGCTCTGCCTGCGTGAAATGGTGAGTGAGGACGCCGTACTGCTCTGACAGGCGGTCCCCGTACACCTGTTCGATCGCCTCGCCGATTCTGGCGTGCTGTTTCCGTCGCTCACCCTCCGGCTGTGCGTGGTAGGCGACCTCGTGCGTCAGTGCGTGCTTGAAGCCGTATATGACATCGGGCCACACGCGAGCGTTGTGAATCAGTTCGGCCGCTCGCAACGAGCGCAGACGATCTTCGAGCGATGGACCGTCCGCGAAGACGTGCTCCAGGACTCGACGTGGAAACTCGCGTCCGATCACCGCCGCTGTCAGAAGAAGGTCACGAGACGAGGTATCGAGGCGCTGCAGTCGTCCGAGCAGCACGTCCTCAACGCTGTCCGGCACATCGAGCGTGGCGGCTGACCGCACGAGTCCGATCTCGTCATCGCGACGCTCGATCAGTCCACGTTCCTGAAGCGATCGCAAGACCTCTTCAATGAAGAACGGATTGCCGTCGGTCTTGTCTTCCACGAGGAGTTGCAGTTCGTGTGAGAGCTTTCCGGCGCCGACCAGCGCGCAGGCGATCGCGCCTGTTTCACTGCGCGAAATACGCGAGAGCGTCAATTGCGTGCCGAAGACGTTGCTCGCGATCGTTTGCGCGTAGCCGCTGCGATGTGTCGCACAGAGCAGAATGCGGCCTGAGGACAGGCTTTCGCCCATCATGGCGAGGAACTCTCCCGTCGCCGGATCCATCCACTGCAAGTCTTCGAGTACCACGATGAGCGGACGCGTCTCAGACGAGGCGTGAAGGAACTGGGCGATCGCTTCGAAGATGCCGGCCCGCCGCAGCTTGGGATCGAGCTGTGCAATCGACGCATCACGAGGGTCGACCGACAGCAGCGACCGCAGGAATCGCGTGGCGGACTGAAACGATGCGCCGAGCGGGCTCGTGGCGCGATCGATACGTTCGCCGATGATCTCGTCGGAGTCGCTGGCTTGAATTCCGAAGGCGTGCTTGAGCAGATCGACCAGCGGATGGAATGGCCAGGCGTTGCCGAATGAGACCGCCGAGCCCTGCAGCCACGCCGCGCGGCCGATGGTTCGTCGGCGGAACTCGTCGAGCAGGCGGCTCTTGCCAATTCCTGCGTCACCGCCGATCAGCACCGCCTGACCCTGTCCGCGCTCCGCGTGTGCCAGGAGATCCTCGAGCAGCGAGATCTCGCGAGCTCGTGCAACAAATGGCGTCACAGGCTCGCGCGCGTCAATCGGCCCATTGACACGCCACGTGTCACCTCCGGCCTCACCGCCCACAGGCTCGAGAAGAAAACGCCGGTCCAGGACATGTCGGCTTGCGGTGGACGCAACGATCGGATCGGCAGGGGCGGAGCCAAGTAGACGATCGAAGATGGTATGAACCGTGCGACGAGCGTCGGCGTCGAGCTCAATGCGATCGTCGAGACGCCCGATCAGGACTTCGTCGGTGTGCAGCGCGATGCGCACGGACGAGGCCCCCACCGCGCGCCGGATCGCAAACGCGGCATGCGCAGCATGGTGGGCGGCATCCTCGACGACATCGAGACCGAACGCCGCGTCGACAGAAGACGCGCCGATATCGACAATCCGCCCGCCGAATGCGCTCGCCTTCGCGGCGGCCTCGTCCAGCATGCTGGTTCGCTCATGCTCGCTCACAGCCGCATCGGCAGTCAGACGTGCGTGCAGCAGTGTCATGCGCGCACGTTGCCAGCGCACCTGCGGAGAGGCGTCAACGGAGGTCGGCTTCGCACGTGGCCGACGAGTCGTGCTCTCGCCACCATCGGTGATGCCGTGCCGTTCCATCCGATAGCGCAACGTGTTTCGCGGCAGGCCTAATCGGGCGGCTGCGCGTGAGATGTTCCATCCATCGGCGCGTAACGCCTCTTCGATCCGACCACGCTCGAGCGCATCCATCTCGTCGTTCACCGTCTCGCCTGCCTTGGTGGGCGAGGATGTGACACGTGGCGTGCGCGGCAGACGCAGATCGGCAGCGGCGATCTCGGATCCATCGGAGAGGAGCGCGACGCGCTCCATCAGATTGGCGAGTTCGCGCACATTGCCGGGCCATGGATACGCCATCAGCGCTCTCTCCGCATCGGTCGTCAGAGGTTTCGCGGGCACTCCGTAATCGCGGCAAACCTGATCCAGATAGTGCCGGGCGAGGAGCAGCACATCGTTGCCGCGTTCGCGAAGGGGTGGGAGCTGCAGCGTGACGACAGCAAGACGATGGAAGAGGTCCTCGCGGAAGCGCCGATTGCGTATCGCTGTCGTCAGGTCCTCGCTCGTTGCGGCGATGACCCACGCGTCGGCCGGTTCGGGACGTGTGCCGCCGAGACGCCTGACCGCGCGATCCTCGAGTGCTTTCAGCAGCTTGACCTGCAGCGGCTCCTGCATCAGCCCGATTTCGTCGAGGAAGATCGTCCCGCGATGGGCGAGCTGCAGCAGGCCAGCCTTCGCTTGCTTCGCGTCGGTGAACGCGCCGCGTTCGAACCCGAAGAGCTCGGCCTCGAGCAACGTGTCTGGAATCGCCGCACAGTTGACGTCGATGAACGGTGCGTCGGCGCGTGGCCCGGTTTGATGAATGAGATGAGCGATGAGACCCTTGCCCGTGCCGGTCTCACCTTGAATCAAGATGGGCGGGAGCCGTCTCGACGCCGTGGCGGGTCGCGTGAGAAGGCGCGAGAGTTCGTCCCGCACTGCGCTCAAAGCCGGGCTGGTTCCGAGTAGGGGTTGCGCGGCCACGGGCCTATCCTATCGAACCTATTCACCCCCGGTGTGCCCGGCCTCCAGCCAGACAACCGGATCGCCAACACGAACGCTGCCTCCCGTCTGGACGCGAGCAAAGGCGCCGCCCGCCCACTGGCCTCGACGCATGGCGTCCTGCAGACCAGGTAAGGCTTCATCCATCCGCTCGCATGGCGTCGTTTCTCCACCGATGGACAGGCGTACATCGCCCACGCACAGCACGCGGTCGCGGGTATCGAACAACGAGATGCCGCTGATCAGCAGGTTCGCGCGACGGACGGATGGATCGACGTCAGCGCGCGGCGCGCCCACGTGAAGTTCGTCCATCAATCGCGCCCAGCTTTCCGCTTCGAGCAGCGTCACTTGACGACGACGGCTGCGATCGACGCTGCCGACGAGTCCGCGCTCGACATCGAACTGCGCCTCCTGCACCGCGTCCATCGGTCCGCGATGTGCCCGCTTGATCCAGATGGCTTCTACGCGACCATTCGGCATGTCACTTCACCAGCGAACGCCAATCGACGACGAGCGACGCATTCGCGCTGACTGATGATGGCGTAGGAATCAGCGCGAGCACCGCATCGCGACGATGGGCCACGTCGAAGTCGCGGATGCCGGGAACGTCGAGAACTGGTCGTGGTGTCATGAATGCGGATTGGGACAAGTCGGCGCGCAGGAGTTGCGAGCCGCGCAGAAAGAATACGGCACGTCCGTCGCGACTCCAGCGCGGTCGCGTGCCGCCGGCGAACGAGACGCGCACGCGAGCGCCGCCCGGCCACCGTGCCGCATAGACATCCGGCTGTCCCGACTCGTCCGACACGTACGCCAGCCAGCCGCCATCAGGCGACCGTCGTGCATCGGTCTCGTCGAAGCCGGTCTTGGCGATCGCCTCACGCGCGCCAGTGTTCTCGTTGACGGTCCATACATCGAGGTCGCCTCGATCGCCCGGTGCGTGAACGATGATCTGACGGTCGCGCCAGTCGGTGGGTGTCTCGCTGTTCCTGGACATCGGCACGATCATGTCCGCAGCATCTTGATCGTGCGCGTCACGCATGTAAAGACGCGGTGGCCCGTCTTGGAGTGACCTGAACACGAGCCGGCGTCCGTCCGGCGACCAGACGGGATCGCTGTCAGGCGCAACCGCTCGCGTGAGCGGCTCGATATACCCGGTCTCCGACATCGGCGCGAGCACAACGTCGAGCGTTCTCACCAGCGGCGTCGTCTGCGTCAGCGCTGCGAATCGATCGTCGGAGGAGAGACGGACTTGCCAATAGTCACCAGGTTCGCGGGTCGGCATAGCCGCTCCGCCAGGAAGCGCGAACCACGTGAGCTGATAACGTCTCGAGGTGCCCGGCGCACTTATCAGGACGCGTCGGGACGCTGTGAAGTAGCCATGCCCGTTCGCATCGACGCCCACGGACACCGCAACAGCGACGGCACGGCCCGAGAGCTGCCGTGAGTCCTTATCGAGACGCTGACCGAGCAACACGCCGTCGCGTAGGTAGAGCAGGGTGTCGTCAACGAGTTGGCCGTGGCCGGTAGTGGTCGCGAGGTCACGCTCAATGCCAGCCTGCGCGAGACGAACGACCCGGCGCCCGTCGTTCAGCGTCGCGGTATAGACGAACGCGCCATCGTCGCCGGCGCTCAGCGGAAAGAGGTGTGCGCGATCGCCAGCCTGCAGCTTCGTTGCATCGGTGACGGTGCCATTCTGCAGGCGATGAATCGGACCGCGCGGATCGGACGCAAACAACAAAGAGCCGTCTGGCAGCCATGACGCGCCGAGTGCGCTGCTCACGATGCTGAGATCGCGGACAGTACTATCGGCGACTGATATCTGTTTGAGGCGGCCATTCGCGAAGAAGGAGACGACGTTGCCGGTCGGCTTCCACGCTGGGAACTGCGCGCCTTCGGTGCCCGCCATCCGATCCGCGCGATCGCTGTCGAGTGCACGCCGCCACAGGGATGCGCTGCCACCGCTCGTTGCGACAAAAACGACTTGTCGTTGGTCCGGCGAAATGACCGCGTCGAGCACATCGTCGCCCGATCCGAGTTCTGTTCCGGGCGGCGCTGAAAATGCCGCACGGATCGCTGGAATGGATGGTGGAACTTCGCGGAGGTGACGGAACGCTGGAAACGCGAGCGCGATCGCCGCGACGGCGACGATCGCGAGCCCGATGCTGATCCGTCTATCCACTGCGAGAGTTAGACACCTGCGCGTGCAAGGCGGGTCTAAAGACCCGCCTCTACGTCAGAATTTTCGTGACCACGTCGACGGCCAGCGTTCGACGACGACCTTCTTCTCAGTGTAGAAGTCGATCGCGTCGCGCCCCTGCGCGTGCAGGTCGCCGAAGAAGCTGTCCTTCCATCCCGAGAACGGGAAGTAGGCCATCGGAGCGGCGACGCCGACGTTGATGCCGACGTTGCCGACGCGCGTCTCGTAGCGGAACTGGCGCGCCGCGGAACCACTCGTCGTGAACAGACACGCCATGTTGCCGTACGCTGAACCGTTCACTAATTCGATTGCGGCTTCGACCGAATCCGCCCGCATCACGCTCAACACGGGACCGAACACTTCGGTGCGCGCCAGCTCGCCCGCAGGATCGACGTCGGTGAGCACCGTCGGCCGGATGAAGTTGCCCTGGTCATAACCGGGAATCTTCGGCTGGCGTCCATCAACGAGCGGCTTGGCTCCGGCAGCGATGCCCTGTGCGATCAGGCCTTCGATGCGAGTGCGGCTCTCGGATGAAATAACCGGACCCATCTCCGTGCCCTTGTCGAGGCCGTAGCCGACTTTGCGCGAGGTGGCCGCGTCGCTGATCTGCTGCGTGAAGGGCTTCGCCGCATCTGCCACCGCAATGACCACTGACGAGGCGAGACAGCGCTGACCGGCGCAGCCGAACGCCGAATCCGCGACGATCTTTGTCGTCATCTCCATGTCGGCGTCCGGCAGCACGACGATCGGATTCTTGGCGCCGCCCTGGCATTGCACACGCTTGCCGTTCGCGGCCGCGCGACTGTAGATGTAGCGCGCGACGGGCGTCGAGCCGACGAAAGAGATCGCGCGGACCTCAGGATGATCGAGTAGCGCGTCCACGGCATCCTTGCCGCCGTGCACGAGATTGATCACGCCGGGTGGGAAGCCCGCCTGCTCCGTCAACTGGAGAATCCGCGCCATCGTCAGCGGCGTCTTCTCGGAGGGCTTGAGCACCACCGTGTTGCCGCAGGCGACTGCGTAAGGAAGGAACCAGAGCGGAATCATGCCGGGGAAGTTGAACGGCGTGATCACCGCAACGACGCCGACCGGCTGACGAATCATCAGTTCGTCGATGCCCGAGGCGATGTCCTCGAGGTTGCTGCCCATCATGAGCGATGGGATGCCGGCGGCGACTTCGACGTTTTCGATGCCGCGTTTCAATTCGCCTTCGGATTCGGCGAGCGTTTTCCCACACTCCTGCGTCACCAGCTTCGCGATCTCGGTGA
The DNA here is from genome assembly GCA_036565925.1 of Vicinamibacterales bacterium. Classification (GTDB taxonomy): domain Bacteria; phylum Acidobacteriota; class Vicinamibacteria; order Vicinamibacterales; family UBA2999; genus Gp6-AA40. Next base: position 680 of record DATCXH010001003.1, on the reverse strand, counting down.
AATTGGCGTCGAGCAGCGCCTTGAGGCGGAAGAGCGGCTGGATGCGATCGCCGGGCGGAACGCGGCGCCACGTTTGCCATGCATTCGAAGCGGCCTTCACTGCCTTGGCGACGTCGGTGGCCGTCGACAGCGGCGCGGCGGCGAGGGTGTCGCCTGTCGCCGGATTCCGAACGGGAATCGTCTGTGCGGCGGACGCAGCTTCCCACTTTCCGCCGACGAAATTCAGTAATGTTTCTTGCCCAATCATTCGATCACCTTTTATTGCCTAATTATCTCCGCGTCCGCGTCTCCGCGTTTTTGTGACGCGGATGACCTACGGAACAACGATCGCGCGGCCGACGATCTCGCCGCGTGCGAGGGCCTGATAGCCCGCGTCGGCTTCATCGAGGGAGAACCGCTGCGTCACCATCGTCTCTGGCCTGAAAATGCCCTGCGCGGCGAGGCGGATGATCTCCGGCATATCGCTACGTGTGCGGGCGCCGTATGAACCAATGATGCGCAGTTCGCGACGGACGAGTCGCGTGATCTCGATCGGTGCTGTGGTCTTGCCGGGCGCGATGCCGACCGCCACCATGCGGCCGCCATCGCGAATGATCTCGAACGCCTGCGTAAACGTCTGCGGCAGGCCGAGCACTTCGAACGCCACGTCCACGCCTTTGCCGTCGGTCAACTCGCGCACG
>DATCXH010000239.1:0-2249 GCA_036565925.1 Vicinamibacterales bacterium | reverse complement strand
GGGGAACACGTGCACATCGCAGCCATACGCCTGCAGCCGGCGGAGGATGTTGTATTTCACGCCAAAGTCGTAGGCCGCAACCTTCAATCGTCGCGACGCACGTGCACCTGGCACGATGCCGAATTCGGCGTGATCCTCTTCGCCGAGTGAGTCCGCACGCCATTCGTACGGGGCGTCGGTAGTGACCTCGCGGACAAGATCGGCGCCTTCCATGCGTGGAATCGAACGAGCCTTTTCGACCAACTCGGCCGGATCGACGTGCCCGGTCGCAATCACCCCGCGCATGACCCCCGCCGACCGAAGCACGCGCGTCAGCGCGCGGGTATCGATATCGGCGATGGCAACGATGTTATGGCGGATGAGGTAATCGCGCAGCGTGCCGTCCGCGCGATAGTTGCTCGCGATCGGCGACGCTTCGCGCATCACGAATCCGGCGACGCGGGGCGTGCTCGATTCGGCATCCCCCGAAGCCACCCCGTAGTTGCCGATTTGCGGGGCCGTCATCGTGACGATCTGGCCGGCATATGAGGGATCGGTGAGGACTTCCTGGTAGCCGGTCATGCTCGTGTTGAACACAACCTCGCCGCGAGCCTCGCCCTGCGCGCCAGCCGCGACGCCGCGGTACCAGGAGCCGTCTTCTAGTGCTAGCAATGCATTCATGGGGATCATGCGATCGTAACATCCGCGGCTTGGTTTCTTGACACTGTGCTCTACGCTCTGCAACAGTAACCAGCAGGTGCAGTCGAATTCAGGTCTGTCTGCCCCCGCAAGTCCTGACGCGCGTACGCGCGGCGGGGATGCGGCGAGCACCCGGCTTCCCATCGACATCCGACGATTCCCGTGGATCCGGCGGCTGGCCGCCGACTACGTCTTTGACCATTCACGCGTCGCCGACTTTTTCGCTGGCAATCCCGACGATCCAGCAGCCTGGCGCGACGCCATCGCTCGAACGCATCAGCACCGTCGCAATCGCGAAACGATCGCCAACCTCGTGCAGGCTCAGCAGCGCGCTCGTGGTGCGTCTGATACGGCCATCTCGGCAACTGCCCTACTACGCGATCCGCAAACGGTTGCCGTTGTCACAGGGCAGCAAGCCGGACTGTTCGGCGGGCCTCTCTTCACGCTTCTGAAAGCGCTCACCGCGCTTCGACTCGCCGAGCAGGTGAAGACCGAACATGGCGTCCCGACCGTCGCGGTCTTCTGGATCGACGCCGAAGATCACGACTGGGACGAGGTCAAGTCGTGCAGCGTGCTCGATGCGGAGATGAAACCGCTTGCCATCGCTGCTGGCGATCCGCCGCAGGCACACTCCGGCCCGGTCGCCCGCGTTCGCCTCGACGAGTCAGTGAGCGCCGCGATCAGCGCGCTCGAGACGTCGATGCCAAGCACCGAGTTCACGCCCGCGTTGCTCGATGGCCTCCGCCGCGCGTATGCCCCAGGCACTGGCATGGCGGATGCGTTTGGGCGCTGGCTCGAAACGGTGCTGGGACCTCGCGGTCTCATCGTCTTCGATGCGTCTGATCCCGCGGCCAAACCGCTGGTCTCGCAGGTCTTTGCTCGCGAAATCGCGGAGGCGGGGCAAACCGCGCGTCTGGCAGCGGAGGCGGGAGCGGCGCTTGAAACGCTCGGTTATCACGCACAGGCCACGCCGCCGGAAGGCAGCCTCGCGCTGTTTCACATGAACGCTGGCCGCCAGCCGATCAGAGCCGAGGAGGGAGGCTTCGTCGTCGGTGAGCGGACGGAATCGACCGCCACCCTTCTGGAACGCGTGCGCACCTCACCGGAAGACTTCAGCCCAAGCGTGCTGCTGCGACCCATCGTGCAGGACACGCTGTTCCCCACTGTGTGTTATGTGGCCGGCCCGAACGAGCTCGCCTACCTCGGTCAGCTTCGCCGCGTGTACGACGCCTTCTCCACCCCGATGCCACTGATTCAGCAGCGCGCCACCGCCACCCTGCTCGACTCCAACGCCGTCCGATTTCTCACGCGATATGACGTCGCGCTGGAATCGCTCCGCGCGCAGGACGAGGCGGTCCTCAACGCGGTGCTCGAAGCGCAGCTTCCGCCGTCGGTCGAAACGTCAATGGACGAAGCCGTGCGCACCCTCGGGCAACGCATGGAACGGCTGAGTAAAGAAGTAGTGCAGATCGATCCGACATTAGAAGGAGCATCCAGGTCCACGCTGTCGCGAATGCAGGACGATCTGAAAAAGCTCCATGGGAAGATCATCCAGGCCGCTAAGCGTAAGG
>DATCXH010001085.1:0-6570 GCA_036565925.1 Vicinamibacterales bacterium | reverse complement strand
GATTCCTCGACGTGTGTCTTGGCGGGGAAGTGCAGTTCTCGCTCGGCTTCATGAAGCCGAGCGCTGTGTGGTCATTCGGTAGCAACGCGTCGTTCGGGTCGCCAGGCGCTGGTGGATCGTTAGGATATGCGGATCCAGTTGGCCAGATCGGATACGCCTACGTGACGAACCGCATGGGAACGACGCTGACTGGTGATCCACGCGACGTGGCGCTCAGAACCGCGCTCGACGACGTGCTCAGCGTCAATCGAGACGCCGGATCACAGTCGATCCGTCGGACTGGAATCCCGGCATAAGGTTCAGAACACCAGCGATTGCTCGTCATCCCTCGGACGGCGGTCCGGGTCAAGTCAGCACATCTCATCGATCGGCTCGACCTCATGCAGCTCGTCCGGTGCTACAACGATCTGATTGTCGACACGAGCGATGCCGGCCGCACTACCGGCGGCGCGCTCAGCCTCGTCCCGTTGCATCCACGTGCCGGTTGTCCCGGTCAGGATGACGGTATCGTCCCGCACAGTCACGGTGATCCGCCGGGCATCGAGATCGGCGTGGTGATGGAGCGCCGCGACGATTCGGCGCTGGACGTCACGCTGTGCCGCGCGCGGCTGTACCGTGATGTGGTTGAAGATGCCGAGCAGCCCGCGAACATGCTTCACGACCTGTTCGGCGGCCTCTCTCTGCAGCAGCCATTCGACCTTCCCGGTCAATGTCAGACGACCGTGATGAACGGCGACCTGGACGGTATCAGCGAGATCGGGTCGCGTCTTCAGGCACACGATTGCGTCATGGGCGATATCGGCGTCGGTCCGGTCCACCATCTGACGCACGATGATGTCATTGGCCACACCGCGGACTCCGCGGACACGTGTGGCGACGCGCTCGGCGGCGAGCTTTTCGGCGTAGCTGTTCACGAACCCGGTCAGCGTCACGACGCCGTCGCCCGCACTGACGCCGATGGCGCTGGCATCCACCTCCGGATCCCAGTCGAGTAGCCGCACGACGGCACCGCGTACGCGAATGTCAGTTCCGGTAATGCTTGCAGTAGTCATGACTGACTCCTTTACTCTCCATCGATCTCGACAACCTGCTCTGCGTCATCCCGGCAGATGAGCAGGAATACCGTGCTCCCGACAGGAATACGCTGAAGCTCACGTCGCGCGTCAGCCGCAGTGCGGATTGTCTGTTGATTGATCTTGCGGACGACGTCGCCGGATTCGAGCCCCGCCATGTCGGCGGCGCTGCCGGCATCGACGCGTTCCACGATCGGCCCGTCGGCTGGGCCCTGTTCCTCCGAGTCGAGATCGCCGAAGGTAATGCCCAGTCGGCTGTCATCAGCGTTGACGTGATGCCGCCTCGGTGGTCGCGATATCGGCAACGTTTCGATGGTGACGTCAATCGCATGCGGACGGCCATCGCGAATCAGCAGGCCGTGCGCGCGCACCCCTGGAGTCGCCGACAACACGCGGGTCAGCACATCATCGGAGGTGATGACGGGTTGGCCGAGCAGTTCGACGATGACGTCGCCAGCCCGCAAGCCGGCAACATCAGCTGAGGACCCTTTCGCGACGGACGTGATCAGGGCGCCACCCGGAGCAGGCAGCCCCAGCACGCGGGCGTCGCTGTCGGTCAACATCGCGTGGCGGAGCCGCACGGCGATGTTGCCGCGTACGACACGACCTCGTCGCAGATCGGGTAGAACCGCTTTGACACTGTTGATTGGCACGGCGAAGCCGATGCCCATCGTGTCCCCGGATCCGTCAGCCAATGTCGCGAGACTGATGCCGATCACCTCGCCACGTGCGTTCAGCAACGGGCCGCCCGAGCTGCCCGGGTTGAGCGAGGCATCCGTTTGAATCAGCTTCTGCCAACGTCCGTCACCGATATCGAAGCTGCGTCCGATGTAGCTGACCACACCAACGGTCGCCGAATGGCCAAGCTGGTACGGATTGCCAATCGCCATGACCCAATCGCCGGTCTCCAGCGAATCGGAATCGCCGAGCCGTGCGACCGGAAGATTGGCTGGACCGCCGACGAGCCTGATGACAGCAGAGTCTGACGCGGGGTCGCGGCCGACAATGGTCGCCCGATACGTGGTCGTCTCGTGCCCGAGCAGCCGGACTTCGATGATTTCCGCGTCGGCGACTACATGATCGTTGGTGAGGATGTCGCCGTCGGGGCTGATGAGAAAGCCTGATGCGGCTTCACGATGGACGCGAGGACCACGCGAAAATGTGCGGCCGAAGAAGCGCGCGTACCAGTCGTCGTCCTCTGCCGACGTTGGATCGGCCCATGCGACCGTCTTGATCGCGACGACGCTCGGGTTGTGCTCCTGCGCGACGGCACGAAACATGTTGGGGTCAGTCGCCGCACCCTGATCCGGCGCCGCTTGCGACGAAAGCGCCGCGCTCGACGCCAGAACCAGCACGATCAGGGAGAGGGACGTGCGACAGGAGTCACGCATGAGGGGCCTCCATGAGTCTTGAGAGCAGACTCCGTACCGCGGCCACCGCAATGCATCACGCACGAATATTTGCGCTATCTGAACATTCACCAGGAACGCGAGCCGGTCGTCGGGGGGATTCGCGCAGCGTCGTGAAATTTCCCGCAGGGCGTCGCGCGCCTGCTATCTGATGGTGAGCACTGGGCATCGCGCCTGACGCACGACCTGATGTGCAGTGGACCCGAAGAGGAGTTGCGCGACGCCGAACCCATGCGCCCCAAGAACGATGAGGTCGCTGTCGCGCTCGGCGGCAATGCGCAGAATTTCGTGATGCGCCTTGCCGATCGCCAGTGTCCGTTCGATCGTGCAATACGCGCGCGCGCTGTCAGGGACGATGCGTTCCAGTCGCTCGGCGCGCGCCTCCGCAGCCGCGGCGACGTAGGAGCCGAGCATCCTCGCCTCGACGTCGCCAGCCGCTTCCGATTGCGGCGCCGGCGACACTTCGACGACGTGGACGAGCGTCAACTGGGCGTCCCGTTCCTGAGCCAGCGAGAGCGCGTACTCGAACGCACGAAGTGAGGTGTCGGAGAAGTCGATCCCGCACAGGATCCGCGTGAACAACCTGCCCGGCACGGGGACGACATCGGCCACAGGTTTCGGCACCGTCAGCACCGGACACGCCGCGCGATGGATGACCTTCTCGGTCACCGATCCGAGTACCAACCGCTCGAAGCCTGAACGGCCGTGTGTGCCCATGACGATCAAATCGCTCGGGAGGGCATCAGCGCGTTCGAGTATCTCCGATGCTGCGTCGCCTTCGGCGATTTCAAACCGCATCGGGACGGTCAGGCCGACTTCGGTTTCCACGAAGCGCTTCATCGCTGCCAGCAGGGCATCGAGGTCGCCCGGCGTTGGTACCGTGACTGGCATGATCGGCGTTCCCGGCGCATAGGCCGTTGCCGGGACAATCGCACACACGTTGAGGACGGTGATCGTGGAGTCGTGACGCCTGGCAAGGACCACGGCGTGATCGAGCGCATGCCGGGAGAACTCCGAAAAATCGACCGGGCAGAGAATCTGTCGAATCTCGATCATGACTGCACTCGCTGTTCGCGTGCGAAATCCTGAAGCTGACGCCGCGCGATGTCGAACGCTTGATGGACGGTGGCCACGAAATCTGCCGGCGCATCGTGCAGCGGCGAGTAGTGACTCACGACGATGGGCGCGGCGCCTGGCACGCTCATATCGATGACGATGTGCAGCTGCCGTCCGCCCCGTTGATGACGATGGGGAACCTTGAGGAGGACGCGGCAGCCGGTGATACGTGGATAGTACTGCTCGAGCCACGCAACACGGTCGCGAATTGCGGCTTCAACCGTATCGGATTGCGCCAGGCCGTCAAACGTGATCTGCAGTGGTGTGGGTGTCATGGCTATACGTGCCTCTGGACCGTCCGTGATGCACTCTTCAGGCCAGCACGCCGAGCGCTACGGCGGCCAGGTGTTGCGGTGTGCGCCGGGACGACTGCGCACTATTTGTCGAGTACCACGCGCAGCTCGCCCCAGTACGTGACGCTGCCGAACGGCATGTCGACGTGCTCGAGGTACCTGAGCGTCTCGTTGAGTTCCTGGATCCGGATATATCGGCCAGGCTCTTGTGACGACAGATACGTGAACGAGCCGGACTTCGTCATTGTCAGCGGAACACCAGTGCGATCTCCCCAATAGAGTTGTCCATCTCTAATCTTGATCGTGAGTCGGCTCTGCGCGGCTTCAGCCGGAGCGAGCTCGCGCCGCGAGGCCTTCTCCTTCGTGATATCGATACGCACCTGCGGCAACCCTTCGAGCGCCTGTGCATTCACCGGAAAGATCGCATCGGGCTGCCTGGGGGCCTGCGCAAGTGCGACGCCGGCGGCCAGCAGCGGCGCCGCACACAGTGTGACGATCCGAGGCAGTGCGTCTCTCGTCATCCACCTCGCCATATGTCCTCCTCGCGTTGTCTCGACAACTATGGCAGCAACACGTATGCCCATCACGCGAGTGAGGGATTCTTCGCAGCGGCGACGAAATGTTCATGGACGCCGGCGGCGGGATGCAGCAATTACGTGTGAGTGCACGCATGTGAGGAGGCACGGTGCTTGCGGGGTCGACCGATATGACTCACGTATTCCTGTCGCATCTCGATTGGTCGGGTGCGGCGAACGGGCCTACGCGTGATGTAGCCACGCTCGACCGCGACCTCGATGTCACGATCGACGGCACGACCGTAGCCATGTCGTCGGCGCCGGCCTTCGGCGGGGACCCGCTTCGCGTGAATCCCGAGCAGCTCTACGTCGCGTCACTCTCGGCGTGCCATGCGTTGACGTTCCTCTTTCTCGCCGCGCGCGACCACCTGCTCGTGACGGGGTACTCCGACGATGCAGTCGGAGAGCTGGCGATGGTGGACGGTAAGCTGCGGATGGCAGCGGTGAAGCTACGGCCGCGGATCACGCTCGATCCGGAGGCGGACGTTGCCAAAGCCCGTCTCCTCGTGGAGAAGGCCCATCGACAGTGCTTCATCGGCAACTCGGTCTCGGCGAAGGTGGACGTCGAGGCGGATATCGTCGTCGCCTCGCCGGTAGCGCCGGCCCAACGCTGAATAGTTCACGAGACACGTCGAAGAATTCGCGCTGTCCCGCGCCGATGCGCCGCGGGGTGCTGCTGCGGGCGCAGAACCACCGGGGCACACTCGTTGCACCGCTGCTGACACATTCAGCCCGTACGACCGTGGCAGAATTTGGGGGTGAGTCATGACAACGGTGTTACGAACGGTGCTGGCACTTGAAGTGAGTGCACTGCTGGCGCTGCCGACAGCGGCGCTGGGGCAGGATGTCAATACGATGCCGGTGCCCAAAGTTGAAGCATCGGCGGGCTACGCGTTCATGCGCGATATGAGCAAGCGCGAACTCACCGGATTCGATCGCGTCAACTTCCCGGCCGGCTGGTATGCGACCGGTGCATTCAATCCCACAGACTGGTTCGGGCTGGTTGGCGAAGTCGCCGGTAACTACCGCAACGATCTCAATTTCGATCTTGGAAATGTTCTGGAGGACCCGACCCTGACCGGTCTGTCGGTCGGGACCGGAGACGTGCACCTCTACACTGCGCTCGGCGGCGTGAGAATCTTCCGGAAGTTCGGCCGAGTCGTTCCGTTCGGCCAAGTTCTCACCGGGGTTGTTCACGTGCGCACGACGCAGACACCGTCCGCGCTTGGTGCTGCGGTCGGACTCGCCGCTGACAAATCGACCGACAACAACTTCGGCATTCAACCAGGCGGCGGAGTGACCGTGTATCTCACCGAAAACCTCGGTGTCCGCCTGGCGGCCGATTATCGCTCAACGATCGACTTCAACAGTACCGACAAGAACGATTACTACAACGCGGTTCGCGTCGTCGGCGGATTCAATCTGCAGTGGGGCCCCCGGTAGTGGCTCGGGAGCACAGCGGGCGGCCATCAGGTCAACGTCCTGATGCTCGCTCGCTGCTCTCGAATGCAGGGCAGCCCGGTGCCGATGTGTTCGCGAGTTCTCGTGCGTCTCAAGTGCGGACTCACGCACGGCAGATCCGCTGAACGACGACGTCGGTGATCGTGCCGCGCGCAAAAACACCAACTGCGCGCAGAAATGTCCCACGCATCGAACGACGCCGCAGCAGTCGCGTCGCAGCGTTCGCGCGAAATAGTTCGAGATGGTCGTGGGATTTCTCCGCGAATACGAGCGCGGGCTCGGGCCGATGCGTACGCACGCACTGCAATGTCGGAGGATCGTTGAGGCAAAAGAAATGCATCGCTCGAGCATGACAGCCCGATCGCCGAAGGACGCCGCGTCCTTCGGAGAATTACGGAGGGGGCGATGTTCAAGCTCTTCGTATCCGCGGCGCTCTTCGCGACATGTGTCGCTCTGACGCCCACACCGGCGAGCGGTGTGACATTCGATAAGCTCGCGTATCTCACCTTCAACGCGCCGGTGCAAGTTCCCGGCGCCACGCTGAGTGCCGGCACCTACCGGTTCCATCTGACGAACCCCGACCCCAGCCGCAACGTGCTGCAAGTCCTCAGCAATGACGGAACGATCGTGTACGCGATGTTCC
>DATCXH010000581.1:0-3383 GCA_036565925.1 Vicinamibacterales bacterium | reverse complement strand
ACCATTCCCTGGTAGATCGCCAGGCCACGATTGACCACGCCGCAGCAAATCTCCGGGCGCACCTGCGTCTGGTTGACCCAGGGATCCCATCGCCACTTCTCTTGACCCGTGCGCGCGTCCACCGCGATGACGACGCTCCAGTTGGTGACGGCGTAGATGACGCCGTTCGCAACAATTGGCGTCGCTTCCTGTCCGCCGCCGCCGGATTTCAAATCGAAGGACCAGGCGAGCCCGAGCCGCGACACGTTTGTCGTGTCAATGTCCTTCAGCGGACTGAACCGTGTTTCGGATTGATCGAGGCCGTAGGTGAGCCACTCGTCGCCGGTCTGGCCGGCGCGCTTCAATGCGGCATCGTCAATCCGTCGCCCTTGAGCGGTGACAAAGGAGACGAAGACGACGAACGACAAGAAACAGAACGGCCACCAGGCGAGACTCTTCGCACGCGTCATGACATCCTCGCGATCACTTCGATGCCAGCTTCACGGTATACGGGTCGCTCCAGGTCAGGGGGAACTCGAATGGAGTCTCCCTGTACTGGTCGGGCACTTCGAACAATTCTGCCTGCGGCTCGGCACGGCTGATGTTCGTCAGTCGATATTCAAGGATTCCGAAGTGGGCGTCCTCGCTGCGGCTGAACACCACCAGCCCCAGCTCAGGCGAGACCCAGCGCTCCGCGCGACCAGTATCAACGAGTCCGGGCAGCCGCGTGATGAAGCGCGTGCCGGTCACCCGCACTCCTGCGATCGAGCCATCGCCCAGCGATTCCTCGCTCGCGGATTCCACGAAGTCTGGAACTACGAGGAACGAAGCGAAGTGCCTCATCGAGATCGGGATCACGAAGTGGTCGAAGCCGCCGTCGCCAAGCATCAACTGGACGAATCCACGCGTCAGTCCGGTACTCACGGTGCGTGCGACAGGGTCGAGCACATACGCATCGCTGTTGCCGTCTGGTGCCAGCATGATTCGCTGCGGATGTTGGTCGCGCCCAACGAAGGATTGCTCTACTCGAACGCGTCCGGCACTGTCACGGTAGCAGCGGGCGATCGCGTGTAATGAGGGAAGTTTCGTACTCGCAGGCGGCTGCCAGGTCGTCGTTGCTTCGGCGGAGAAGGGTAGGTTGACCACAGACGCATTGAAAGGGCATTGCGTCACTGCGCAGCGAGAGGCGGCGTTCCGCATCGTCTGCTTGAACGCATCCCGGTCGACCTGAGCGAGCAGGCTCGAGGCGCTGACCAGCAGGACGCACACCGCGCAGGCCATCCTTCTCATCGCAACGACCTCAGGAATTCTGTGCGCTCACTTCGTTGTTCGTGCCGGGCCTGCCGTGTCGTTCGACGCGACGCGCTTCTTGAACTTCCAGCGTCCGTTCTCTCGCACGAGTTCATCGTCATAACGGCCGGCCTGCGAGATCGCCGCACCTTGCTGGCCCGGGACGACGAAGGCCCAGCGTGACCAGGCGGTGGCGGTGTCGCCCTTGACGGTGATGACGAAGTTCGAGAGCAGGTGATAGTTCTTCGCGGTGTTCTGCGTGCCCATCGCTTTTTCCATGAAGGCTTTGATGTCGGCGGCGGCGACGGTTCCGAACCCGCCGATCCATTGGCCGTCCCTGGCGAAGAGCGACGCGTAGCCGGTGAAGTCGCGACTGTCGAGATAGCGGCCGTAGTCGAGGAGCAGCGCTTCGATTTCCGCTTTGTCTTCGAAGACCCTCAGCCGGGCACCGAGTGAGGCGTCGCTCGTCGCGGGCTTCGGCGTTTGCGCGTAGAGATCTACGAAGGCGATCAATGCGAAGAAGGCAGGAAAGAGGAGGAGGAACGACAAGAGTCTCTGCATGGTGGCCGGAGTCTAGCGCCGCAGGCGGGTCAATGCCAATACCTGGCGGGGTCAGCTGTCAAAGCTCGTTAGAAATGTCCCCGGTGTTGACTCGATAGAGATGTCCCCTCGATAGAGGATCAGTCAGCCGCGGCGGCACGGGTGCCGACGCGGCCCCCGTTACTCGCGCAGCAATTGCCAGAGGTGATTGCCCGTCCGCATCGTCGCGTAGCGCTGCCGCCACGGATGATCGGCCCCCGCGTGCGGACGCGGGATCCGAGAAGGCACGGGCACGCTGGGCGGCGCGGGAGCGGTCAGGCGCACCATCGTGGCGTGACCCGGGACGATCTCATGCCACGGCATCGCGCGCTCGCGATAACGGACGGTCAGCGCGCCGTCGCGCGCCTCGCAGACCTGGACGGTACTGCGGGCCGGGATGCGGCGGCTCACGGGCTCCAGCGGTAACAGTCGATTCCGATAGCGGACGACCCAGTCGTTCGAGCGCGTGCGCGTCTCTTGGATCACGAACACGCGATCGAGCAGTCGCGTGGGTGGGCATCGCCGATGAAAATCATCTGGCGACGCCGGCGGGCGGGCAAACCGCGCATTGGGGTCCGCGAGATAGCCTCCGGCCACGAACGTATTGGCCGCGTCATCGCTCGTGATCCCCGCGCGGCGCAGCTTCTTGATGAGGCGGTCCTGCTGCGTCCCGTGCTGCCGCTCGATCCGCCCTTTGGCTTGCGGCGAGCTCGCGGGAATGATCTGAATCTGCAGCGCCGCGCACATGCGGCCAAACTGCGTCAATGGCGCAATGGCCGCGAGTCGCTCCGCCTCGGTCGGGCGGCGCACATAGACCGTCTTCCAATCGGTGTAGAGCGCCTGCGGGACGCCATACTGCTCGATCCACGCGCGCAGCACATCGGCGGCCGCCCACGTCGTTTCCTGCGGAGCAAACTGCAACAGCACACACCCGGTCGCATCGTCGACCAATGTCATCGCGCAGGCGCTCGGGCCGCGGTCCTCGAGCCACGCGTGCTGACTGCCATCCAGCTGTTCTCGCAATTTGCACGCATGAAATACAGCGTGCGCAACGTCGGCCTTGATCGCCGCCAGCTGAATCCCTGGGGCGACTTCGTAAGCCTTCGTTAAGGGGCGCTCTCGTTCTACAAGATCGTGGCGGTACATCAGCGGAGCTTTCGAGAACAAGAGAACATCGGCGATGGCCATGTCGGATGGAGAGAGCGTTAGCTATTTTTTCGTTGCTGGCGATACCTCTCGAGAGCGGACCTCCACCGAGAGTTGAACCTGTATACCGTGAGATCTGTTGACGTCGCCAAGGCCAGCCTACACGCGAACGATGGGGATTCCGGCGCCGTGGCCCGACTGGCGGGCGGCGGCTGGTCTCGAACCGGTAGAACATTCGTGATTAGCACTACTTTGTCAGATTGATTCGGCCTGATCGGAGCGTAATCTACAGTTCCTGACCGACGCGACGAGATAGGTAACGAGCAGTCGCCAAGTGGCGAGCGACTCCACTGTGGGCGTGTGGGTGTAAGCAGTTTTCCCCTCCCAAT
>DATCXH010001072.1:0-3826 GCA_036565925.1 Vicinamibacterales bacterium | reverse complement strand
TCCCCAAGCAGATTTTCACAATCCTACCCATTTCTTCTCCATGAGCGGACTTTCGTGAACGCGCGACCAGAAAGATACGGCGCGCTGATCGAGCCATGCCATTAGACCCACGATCTTGCTGGCTCGCCCGCGAGCTTAGAGTAATTCTAAAATAGATATGGAATTATTCTAAAAAATCGTATAACAAACTAAGAATGTAGTGGGAAGTTCCGAGACGTCTTTCGACAGGCTCTCGGACCAACCGCCAGGGTCACAGGAACAGCGGATAGGAGAACCACAATGGACGCGAAGACGGATGACAAGAACGCGGGCAAGTGCCCGGTCATGCACGGTGGCCCGAGGAACCGAGACTGGTGGCCGGATGCGCTGGACATCGAGATGCTCCATCGCAACTCCGAATTGTCCGATCCGATGGGCAAGGATTTCGACTACACCAAAGAATTCAAGAGCCTCGATCTGAACGCCGTGATCAAGGACCTGCATGCCTTGATGACGGATTCGCAGGAGTGGTGGCCGGCCGACTTCGGTCACTACGGCGGACTCATGATCCGCATGGCGTGGCACAGCGCCGGCACATACCGCATCACCGACGGCCGCGGCGGCGCGGGCGCGGGACAGCAGCGCTTCGCACCTTTGAATTCGTGGCCGGATAACGCCAACCTCGATAAGGCGCGCCGACTGCTGTGGCCGATCAAACAGAAGTACGGCCGCAAAATCTCATGGGCTGATCTGATGGTTCTGACCGGCAACGTCGCGCTCGAGTCGATGGGATTCAAGACGTTCGGTTTTGCCGGTGGACGCGAGGATCGGTGGGAGCCCGAGCAGGTCAACTGGGGATCCGAATCCACGTGGCTCGGTGACGAGCGCTACAGCGGCGAGCGGCAATTGGCCAATCCGTTCGGCGCGGTGCAGATGGGGCTCATCTACGTGAATCCGGAAGGGCCGAACGGCAACCCCGACCCTATCGCCGCGGCGAGGGATATTCGCGAGACCTTCCGGCGCATGGCGATGAACGACGAGGAGACGGTGGCTTTGATCGCCGGTGGGCACACATTCGGCAAAACCCATGGTGCGGCGCCAGCGGACAAGTATGTCGGCCGTGAACCCGAGGGCGGCAATCTCGAGGAACAGGGTTTCGGGTGGAAGGGCAGCTACGGAACCGGAGTAGGAGCCGACGCCATCACGAGCGGTCTCGAGGTCACCTGGACCACGACGCCGACCAAATGGAGCAATGACTTTTTCAAGCACCTCTTTGAGTACGAGTGGGAGCTGACCACGAGTCCGGCTGGGGCGAAGCAGTGGAAGCCGAAGAACGGCGCGGGTGACGGGACGGTTCCGCACGCCCACGACACGTCCAAGAAGATCGCACCCAACATGCTGACGACGGACCTGGCGCTGCGGTTCGACCCTGCCTACGAGAAGGTCTCGCGGCGCTTCTACGAGAACCCCCAGGCGTTCGCGGACGCCTTCGCGAAGGCGTGGTTCAAGCTGACGCACCGCGATATGGGGCCAATCACGCGTTACCTTGGTCCCGAGGTTCCCAAGGAGCCGCAGCTGTGGCAGGACCCGGTCCCCGCGGTGAATCACGAACTGATCGACGCCAAGGACCTCGCTGCGCTCACGAGCAAGATCCTTTCGTCAGGACTGTCTGTCTCTCAGCTGGTCTCGACCGCATGGGCATCGGCCTCGTCGTACCGAGGCACGGATAAGCGCGGTGGCGCCAACGGCGCACGCATCCGCCTCTCGCCGCAGAAGGATTGGGCTGTCAACAATCCACCGGAGCTGGCGAAGGTGTTGAAAACCCTCGAGGGAATTCAGAAGGAATTCAACGACGCGCAGGCGGGCGGCAAAAAGAAGGTCTCGCTTGCCGACCTGATCGTACTGGGTGGATGTGCCGCGGTCGAGAAGGCCGCAAAGGACGCCGGATACACGGTGGACGTGGGCTTTACGCCCGGACGAACTGACGCGTCGCAGGAGCAGACCGACGTTGAATCGTTCGCCGTGCTCGAGCCCGACGCCGACGGGTTCCGCAACTACGTGGGAAGTGGACACGACGTGCCCGCAGAGCATTTGTTGATCGAGCGGGCCTTCAGGCTGACGTTGAGCGCGCCCGAGATGACCGTGCTTCTTGGCGGCTTGCGAGCACTCAACATAAACACCGGTCAATCGACGGCCGGCGTGTTCACCAAGAAGCCGGGCACCCTGACCAACGACTTCTTCGTAAACCTCCTCGACATGAACACCGAATGGGTGCCGACGTCCGGCGCCGCAGAGACGTTCACCGGACGTGACCGCAAGAGTGGTGAGGCCAAGTGGACGGCGAGTCGCGTCGATCTGGTCTTCGGATCGAATTCCGAGCTGCGCGCCCTTGCGGAGGTCTACGCGTGCGGCGATTCGAAGGAGAAGTTCGTGCACGACTTCGTGGCTGCCTGGACCAAAGTGATGAATCTCGATCGGTTCGATGTCAGCCCCTCGCAACGCACGGGTGGGACAGAGTCCGCTGCGCTGAGCGCCACTGTGTGATTCAATCAGCTGCGACACCGGCGGCCAGGAAGTCCTGGCCGCCGTCGGTTTCCTCGCCTCTTCATTTCTCGGCGTCCGCTCCCGGCACCAGCGCGTCCCACTAACGGACATGCACTGGCGAGGACTCCTCGTATTGTTCGCAAATCGGGCGGCATAGCAATTGACATAGCTCGCCCGGTTCGATCGATTCGAGGAGGCGCTCCATGCGAGCCATGACGTTCCTGGGCCAGCTTCTGCAGGACCTACGCTATGCAACCCGCGTCGTGGCGCGACAGCCGGGCACCACCTTCATCATCGTCCTCTCGCTCGCGCTCGGCATTGGTGCCAACACGCTGGTGTTCAGTCTGGTGAACGCCATCCTGATTCGGTCGCTCCCGTATCCGGAGCCCGATCGACTGGTCCGCCTGTTTCCCACTCCGCCCAATCGGCCTGACCAAACGAGTCAGTTCAATGCGCCGGTATGCATAGACCTCCCGACGAAGGATTCGTTTTTCACCGCCGCCGGCTGCTACATCGGGGTGGCCGGAAACGTCGCCGATCCCGAGGATGCGCTGACGACGGGCCCTGAGTGGCTCGAAGGCGAGATGCTCACCTACCACGCCGTGCAGGCGCTCGGTGTGAGGCCGGCGCTGGGACGCTGGTTTACCCAGGCAGAGGATCACGGCGATGCCGAGAAGGTGATGCTGATTAGCTACGACCTCTGGCAGCGACGATTCAACGGGGTGCCGGACATCCTCGGCAAACGGCTGCGTGTCGCAGACTTCGGCGGCAACGACGCACCGAGCACGATCATCGGCGTCATGCCACCAGGCTTCACGTTCGCCAACTTCACCTCCGACTATTTCGTGCCGCTGCGCGCGACCGGGCGCGGGCGCAACAGCCCGGCGCGCAATCGAGATGTTGTGGCTCGATTGAAGGATGGCGTGACACTCGCCCAGGCACAGGTGGCCGCGGATCAACTGGCTCGTGAATTCGGGGAACAGTCGCCGCAGAACAAGGGCTGGGGGATTCGGGTCGTCCCGCTCGACGAGTCGATGCTCGGCGGCAACTTGCGGTCCGCGTTCCAGATCTTGCAGGGCACCGCCGCTCTCGTGCTGCTCATCGCCTGCGCAAATGTCGGTGGCCTGCTGCTAGCGCAGGGCATGATGCGGCAGCGCGAACTGGCCGTGCGCACCGCCATCGGGTCTGGACGCTGGCGCATCGTCCGGCAGTTGCTCACTGAAGGTCTCGTCCTTGCGGCGCTTGGCGCCGTCGTCTGCCTCGCCGTCGTCGCTTTCGGCATGAGCGCGCTGTTGAATTGGCT
>DATCXH010000974.1:0-2141 GCA_036565925.1 Vicinamibacterales bacterium | reverse complement strand
TGTGCGGAAGCCGGTTCGCCGACGCTTGATCGGAGGATCCGTCGGGATCGCGGCGATCGCGGCGGCAGCGCTGGTTGCTGGCATCGTCCTGGCCCCGCCGCACCCCGGGCCGGCGGCTGCTGCCGTGCTCCGACAGGCCGCGAACGTGACGATCAACGCCGTGGACACCACGTTGACGAACGGCCAGTATCTGCGCATCGCGGATACGACTATCTATTCGGGGAATCCGAAGACCGGCACTGGTCCCGGTAGGTCCTTGCTCGTGCTCTACGTTCCAGCTGACCGCACAAAGGACTGGTTCCTTCAGTTGGGTCCCGACTCGGGACGGTCGGAGAAGGTCGGGCGGCTACTAGGCGGTGAGGACGGGCCCCTCACGCCGGAACAACGCGAAAACGGCAAGTTCACAACATCCATCGACACATGGCGCCCCTACTATGCCGAGATGCCCCGGGATCCGAAGGCCCTGTTGAGTTGGTTTCGTGATCGCGGTGAAAAGAGCCAGGGGTACGACTGGGTGATGAGTATGTTCAGCCAACCGCTCACGACCGCTCTGATGCCCCCTGACCTGCGTGCGGCCACCTTCCGCGCACTCGCACTGATCCCCGGCATCAACGTCGTTTCCAGCGACGGATCGATCGTGACCCTACAACGTGCCGACACCACGCACGCCAGGGTGAAGACGATCGTCGTCGACACTGCCACCGGGTTCATCCGCTCGTATACCGCCGAGAGTCACGACGTGCCGGGCACGGTGATCACGGACGCCCAGAGCATCTCAATGTCCGTCGTCGATCAAGCGCCCACGCCCACGCAATAGACCACGGAGCAACCATCAATACAGGACGGTCACCACGCTCGTGCCCCTGCACGAGCGTGGTTCGGCGACCAGCGCAACGACACTGATCCCGATCTTTGCGGAACGAGCTTCGATCGCCTCGATCGCCCTCGATCCGGATGGACAGTCGTCACAACCATGGTCAGCAACTCCGCCCAGAAAGATTGACATGACCGATACCAGACTCCCTACAATCGACCCCACAGCGCTTGAGCTACCCGGCACCTACGGGATATACATCGACTGGGAAGCATTGCAGCAACCGCAAACCCAGCAGAGATCGCCACCTCCCTTCGAAGGCTCGGCTATGGTGTGTCTCCCAATCGGCGGATGCGGACGATGCTAACTCACGGCACTGCACCGGTTGCCCCCTCGTACACTCGAAGGATGCAGGCTGCGTTCTCGCGGATCCCCTCCGTGGAGAGCTGGATCTTCGGTGGCGCGAGTACCTCGATTCGGGGGCGAAGCTTCCAGATCATGAGGATAGGCGCGCCAGCTCTCTCGTCTGTGACGAGAGAGCGAATCCTTTGAACGACGAACGCGGGATCTCTCGCGCCGCGGCTCGTCATGATGTTCTCGTGAACCATTTTCGTGCGGCTGTGCAATAGACCGTATGAGCACAGATGCCGACATTCTCCGCCGTTCGGTCGGCGAGCCGGTTGCGTTCGCGGAACTGTTCGATCTGCACGCCCGGGCGGTGGCGGCGTTCGCCACGCGGCGTGTGGGTGCGGATGCGGCGCAGGACGTGCTGAGTGAGACGATGCTCGTCGCGTTCCGGCGAAGGGCCGACTTCGATGCCTCATGGGACTCGGCCCGGCCATGGCTGTTGGGTATCGCCTCACGGATCGTGAAGAGGCACAGGGCGCAGGAGGCTGCACAATGGCGCGCTTTCCAGGCCTCCGCGACCCGGGACGACCACACCAGCGACGGGCAGATCGACGCAGCATCCGCGCGGACGGATGCCGCTGCCGCTGTCCGGGCGTTGGCGCCGCGCATTGCCGCGTTGTCGGCGCGAGACCGCGAGACCTTGCTGCTTTATGCGTGGGGTGATCTCAAGTATGAGGAGGTCGCGCGCGCGCTCGGTGTGCCGGTCGGGACGGTGCGCTCTCGACTGAACCGGGTACGCAGAAAACTTGCACCGCCCGGGTCACATGCAGTGACCCGGTTGACGTGGATGGCGAAGGAGGAGACAGATGGACATCTTGGAACAGGTGCGTGAGATCGGGCAGGACGTGCCCTCGATCACGGACGCGAAGCTCGACGAGACGCGGCAGAAGTTGCTGCACGAGATCGCTCGGAAGCGGCG
>DATCXH010001054.1:0-2211 GCA_036565925.1 Vicinamibacterales bacterium | reverse complement strand
CGCGCCAGGCTCGCCGCCAGTACGAGCCAGACAATCACGATCCCGATGTTGACGATCGCGAAGCTGCGGACCGACAGCGCCAGCCCCTGAATGAGGACGAAGGTAAACACGCCGGACAGCATGTCCCCGGCTCGCCAGAAGAACGTTTCCACCGCCTGAAGCGCCTTGTACTTCGCCTCTCGCGATGTGGGGAGAAAGAGCGCCCGTCGCACCGTGTTCTGCAGCGAGTAGTCGGTCGCGTTCTCAGCGATCTTGGTGAGCCGGATGAAAGCCAGTACCGGCGCAAATGCAAATACACCATAACTGATGAGGGAGATCGCCGGCATCACGAACAGCGCTCCGCCGATTCCCAGGTACTTGAAGATGCGAGAGACCAGGAAGAACTGGATGACCATCGAGAGCACGTTCTGCCAGAAATCGAGACCGGCCATGAAGCTGCCGATGAACTGTCCCTCGTTTTCCGTTGTGGTTCCGCCGGCGATCGCTCCGCGGGCCGTCTCGGTCAGCGTCTCATTCAGAATGTAGTTGCCATTGGTGTTGACGAGTTGCACCGCCAGCGTGAGCACACCAATCAGCAGAAGGTAACGGTTACCGAGGACCAGACTGAATCCGCCGGCGCCGCTGAGGGGCTTCTCGTCGGTCTTGTCAACCACTGCCTTCGGCCGCCGCTGCTCGCGCTTGTGAATGAAATTGGTCAGGCCAAGCGCGATCAACAGCTCCGCGCTGGCCAGCAGCATCATCGGCAGCAGGCCCAGTCGCGAGATGAGGTTGCTGGCGATGAGCGCTCCCCCAATCGCCCCGACCGATCCGCCGAAGCCGACGATGGCGAAGAGCCGTTTGCCTTGTTCGGGTGTGTAGAGGTCGTTGGCGAACGACCAGAACTGGGCGATGATCATCAGATTGAAGACGCCCACCCACAGGAAGAATGTCACGGCAACGAGCGTCGGCGACAGCTGCAGCCGAGCGAGGAAATAGAAACCGATTAACGTGACCACGAAAAACATGGTGACTCGGTTGATCAAGCGAATGCGATCGACCCGGCTCGCGAACGCGCTGTACAGCGGCACGATGACAAGGAAGAGCGCCGCGAGAATCGCGCCTGTGTAGGACTGGATCTCCGGACCCGCCATGACCCTGCCGCCCGGCAATGGGATCTCTACCGGAAGCAGCAATGCGGAGCGCAGCGGTCGGATCGTGTAATACGCAGACAGCAGCACGAAGACGTTGACGGCGAGGAGCACCGCCGTCGCACCTTCGCCCGGGCGCACCTCAGTGACGACCGATAGCGCACGCTCGAGGAGACCTTTGCCGGACGAGGCGGGTGGCTGCATCAGGAGATGCTACATCGTGACGGCTTCGGCCGTATCACGTTTCGGTTCGCTGACCTTGAGCGGACCTGACAGCTGTGGCAGGTGCATGCGCCACCACCGCTTGGCTGCGTCGGAGTTCCACTCGTCGCGGATATGGACGCGGCAGGCCATTTGGTACAACTCGCCGGCATCCTGTGGCCGATGACGCGGATCTTTCTGCAGACAGGCGAGCACCAGTTCATCCAGCTCACGCGGGACTGACAACTCGGTCCTCTCCGACGGTGGTGCCGGCTGGGCGTGCAGGTGCTGCATCAGCATCTTCATCGACGTATCCGCCTCGAAGACGAGTTCCCCGGTGAGCAGGAAGTATGTGACGCAGCCGAGAGAATAGACGTCGGCGCGGCGGTCCACCTCGCTGTCGCCGAGAATCACTTCGGGGGCCATGTAGGCCGGCGTTCCCGGCGTCGAGTTCTCGCGTGTGGCGAGCGTTTGCCGGTCGTCGTCACGGGCTGATGAGGCCTTCATCTTGACCAGGCCGAAGTCGAGCACCTTGGCGAAGTCGTATTCCAGACCCATGCGACAGACATAAATGTTGGCCGGCTTGATGTCGCGGTGCACCAGGCCGCGCGCGTGTGCATCGGCCAGCGAATGACACACCTGCCGCAGCAAGTAGAGAACACGTTGCGGCGGCAACGGTCCAAACTCGCGGACCAGCGATTCGAGGTCGCGGCCGGTGAGCAGCTCCATCACGTAGTAGAACGTGCCGTCCTGCGTGATGCCGAAGTCGAACACCTGGATCGTATGCGGTGAGCTCAGCGCCGCAGTGGCCTGTGCCTCACGCTCGAACCGTTTCAGCGTGTGGCGCGCTTCGTTCTCGTCGCGCGCGCCGAGTACTTCAGGA
>DATCXH010000891.1:0-2060 GCA_036565925.1 Vicinamibacterales bacterium | reverse complement strand
CGTGCGGACAGATGTAGTGACAGCAGCGCGAATATCAGAACGCTTGCGATTGCCGGGATCCGTTCCGCACCCACCCCGCCCGTCGCCATGCGCAGCAGCAAGGCGACGGGAGCGGTCGGAGGCACCCACGTCAGCGCGCGTGCGATCCACGAGCCGGGATCGGCGCTGAGGTGCGTGATGAAGAAGAACGGGAGGGCTGCCAGCAGCATCCACAGCGTCGCGAGCTGCGGCACTTCTTGCGGATCTCGCGCCAGCGCGCCTGTGCCGGCCATCAGCACCGCGAACAGCAGATAGCCCACCAGGAAGACCACGGCAGACCATGCCGCCAGGCTCCACGAGATGGTCACCCCACCTACTAACGGCGCCACTCCGACGGTGATCGCGAGATAGACGAACGCCTGCAGAAGTCCGGCGGCCGACAGCCCGGCGATTTTTCCGGTCAAGAGTTGCAACGGAGTGACGACCGAAAGCATTACCTCCAGCATCCGGTTCTGCAGTTCGGTTGACATCGCCTGCTGCAACAGTCCGGACGCGAGGAAGATCGATAGCCCCATGATGAAACACATGCCGAAGGGACCGGCGAGCGCATCCACCACCGCCGGCGCGATGCGACGCTCGACCGTCGCGCCTTCGACGCGCCAGGCCGTCGTTTTGACCAGTGGATCGACAAGACGTTCACCGCGCGCGTCAGTCTGGCTCGTGAGTCCACGCCGGATGACCGTAGCGGCGCGCTCGCGGTTCGCGAGAGTTTTCCCGATCTGCAGAAGGTCTGCCGCCGGGCGTTCGTACACGTCTACGTGTCCGGTCTGGAGATAGTCGGATCTCAGCACATAGACGCCGTCGAATCTTTGCTCGGATAGGTCGCGCAATGCCGCTGCCTTGTCGCGCAGCACGATGTCTGAACCCTCGACGTCTGTCAGCAACCGATGTTCGTCGACCACGGCAATGGGTGCCCGTGACTTCGATTCGGACGTTACGGCCCCTAATGAAAGACCGAGCAGCGCCGCGATCCCGATGTGCACAATCGGCAGGCTGAACAGCACGACCAGGAAGCTGGTGCGCCACACGGTGGTCGTGAATTCCCACTTCGTGACAATCCAGATCGCACGCAGTCGTCTCATGACCCACCTCCAGCTTCCGCACGTTCAACGAACATCGTCTCGAGATCGCGCCCGGACGTGACGATATCGCTCGTCGCGCCGGAAACAACCACGCGTCCCGACGCGAGCATCAGGATCGTGTCGCACAGCTCGGCCACCAGTTGCAGCTGGTGAGCCGACAGCAGCACCGCAGCACCGCGGTCGCGCGCCTCGCGCACGAGTCTGCCGACCAGCCGCACGTTGAGGGGGTCGAGGCCCGAAAACGGTTCGTCGAGCACGATCAGCGCGGGATCGAGCATGAACGCCGCGGCGAGCTGCACGCGCTGCTGTTGTCCCTTCGAGAACCGTTCGAGCCGCTTCGTCTCGCCGTCGTCGATGCGGACTCTTTGAAGCCAGTCGCGCGCGCAGGCCGACGCGTCCTTAAACGACGCGCCGCGCAACTCCGCGAGATACCGCAACGTGTCGAACGGCGTCTGCCGTGCGTACAACCCGCGCTCTTCGGGCATGTACGTCGTGCCCCCCAGTGCGCTTGCGCGCGCGCTTTTCTCGACGACGCCGCTATCGAGATGTAGCAGCCCCACGATCGCGCGAATCAGCGTCGTCTTGCCGGCGCCATTCGCGCCGATCAGTCCGGCAATCTGTCCAGCGTGAACGTCCACAGACACATCGTCGAGCGCGGCGTGAACGCCATACCGCTTCGACGCTCCGAATACACGCACCACTGGTTCCATGACGACACCTCGAGTTCGCCAGCGTTAACGATTGCGTTGTGAGGAAGGAGCTGAGGACGAGAGGAACGAGATTTAGACCAGGCAGACGCATCTGCATGCTCTGAATCGCGCCAGCTACTTCGCTATGGGGTGTCGATTATGGATTACATGTTGCCTCTTCGCGGCAGTATACCCGAGTCGGGCGCTCGCTGGCGCTCGCGGCGGTTCAAGGTTCAAGGTTCAAGGTTCA